>NZ_JBAZDW010000004.1:0-50432 GCF_041654235.1 Dehalococcoides sp.
AGAGTACCACTTTCGCACAAAGTTCTTTAATACTTTCCTGCATTTATTATCAGACCTCCTAAAACGAAACCAATTTAATGTTGACTTGAAAATGAGTGGAGATTTCTCCAATATTAGTTGGTACAGTTTTGGGATGAGGGCAGTGTAAATACCTTTACCATTACCCAAAATCGGATTGGTTTCAGGATTTATGCAGTATAATAGTGCTATGGAGAGAGTAAAATGAAAGCTAGAGTGGCTCTAATTGGATTATTAGGTATACTGACATTCTCTACACTAAGTCTTACCGGGTGCGGTAGCGACGAAGCATTGTGGGGAGCTTCTCCGGTTTCTTCAGAAATAACTTATCAAGGTCATTTATATCGTAACTCAGGTGAAATAGTAGCTAAACAGCAGATATTAACTAACATACATCTTATCGGTACATATGATGCGGCGACTAATACAGCTACTGACTATCCGGTTGGCAGCTTATCGTCTCCGGACGATAAGGGTAGTCCTAATCCTGTAATTTATTCGATAGATGGAGTAAAACCAGAAGAGGCAATTGCATTTAAAGTTCTCTTGGTTTCTCATTCAGGAACAGCGTGGTATTGCTATTTTAAATATGAAAGAGTATCTTAAAGTCAAAATAGTTAAGGAAAGTGCATATCACGAAAGCAAAATCCCTAGTCTATTTTATTCTTATCTGCTTGTTTATTCAGCCGCTAGCCGGTTACTTGGCTGAAAACTAAACCAGTTTCATGATTATTCTGGTAGACAACTCGGAAGCATTGCTGACTGACCAGGACATCTCCGCTTTCAATAATGCTGAAAATGCGCTGATACTCAACGAATCAGGGATTGAGAAGTGGAAGGCATATCTGGGATACGATGATATTCCCAAGCTTTCAGACGGGCTTTACTCCAAGGAGTTTATGATAAAGTTTGGTGGCGAAGAGATATGCCAAGGCAAATTCTGGTCATCTGTTTCTTCCTTCAGCACCATAGGGGTTATTATAACTGATGCTACACTGAAACTGGATAAGAGTTTTAATTGTATCTACTTCCAAAACAATTACCCTGTAAATAAACCGTTAGATTCAGCTATTAAATCTAAACTTCTGAAGTATTTCGAAACGCATAATCTTATCATAAAGGACTATACGGCAAGAGTATGACTAAAAATTTTAACGCCTCAACCCCTGATATTGACTGCAAGGTAAAGCTGAGATTTTTCTACAACACTATACAGATAGTGTTAGGAGTATTAATCATTCTCTGTTCTTTGGTAGCGATAAACCAAGCAAGGTGGACCGAACTGCCCGTGCATGAACCGACTTATGGACCTGACGGTATACCCAGCATAATTACAGACGCCCCCCCACCCAATTCACCACTCGAATATTTCCTCACAGCTGCCGGAGGATTATTAGTAACCGGATTGGGCATTATTCAGGCATTATCCAAAGAGAGTTTGTCAAAGTGGTATATAGCTTTAGGCATAATTACCATAGTGTTATCGTTAATAATGAGCCAAGTAATAACTGACAATCCAAGGATAACAGGAAATATATTCATCATACCCTATCTGATACTAGTTCTGGGTGGAGCTAATAGTACAATTGCTGCAAGACAACTGTACTATTATACGAAAACTTTAACCGAATGAAAATTTTATAAACCTATAATGACATACATGCAAAAGGCAATCTTCGCCCTGTTGCAGATATAATAAACAAGTATAATAATATATTTCAAAGAAGGGGCTAAACTATGCGAACAGACCGATTGATAGTTGGATTACTTTGTATCGTTTTTGCCGTGTGGACATTCCTGTCGCATAACCCTACTGGCCCTGCATTCGGTATCGGCATTCTGGGTATTATTATTCTGGCAATTACCCGGGGGAAACGGCTCAGACAACCAAGAGCAGTTTGCCTTCCAAATACTGCTTTCAAGTTATCTTAGCCCGACTTTAATAAACTATCCCCGGTAAATACTTAAAACTTCTGCAGCTGAAAGGGCACGGTTGTATATTGCGATTTCATCTATCAGCCCTTTATACAAAGTTTCGGTTAAATTCCTCCGCCCTATAAACCAGCTGCCTTCATATGTGGGCACGCTGGGAGAGTTATCTGTTATCTGATTTATTAATTGCCCGTTCCGGTAGATACTGTAATCATTGCCAAAACGACTAATTGCAATGTGAGTCCACTGGTTCAAGGGTATATCAAACTCACCAAATTCATGGAGTGTACTGTCAGCAGAGCGATAGTCAAACCCAAAGAGAGATTGATTATCCCATCCGCAAAAAATGTGATACCTATTTAGATCATCATTGTCACTTCGGGTCCAAAAAACAGGACGGTGAGTAGTGTCTGCCGGGTTAATCCAAAATGAAATAGTAGCCTCAGCGGATTGGTGGAATATAAACGTTTGAGCCACCGTTACCCAGTTGTCCTCACCATTAAAACTCAAGGCATAGCCCTTTTTACCTGTGACCCAACTGGCGCCGCTTATCAAACCATCATTATGGCTGGTGGTAGAGTCGTAAATAATATTTCCGGTTCCTTCATCCATATGCCATACGGTGACCAGACCTGCCAGAATTTCATTACTTTGATTTGAGGAAGGTTCAGCAGGTGTATTGTCTTCGGCAGCAGGTGCACCAGTACATCCGCTAAGCATTGCTACCGCCATAATAAAAGAAATGACTTTAAGTACTCTACAGCCTCGAATCATGGCAAACCTCCTAATGCAATTATGAAGATACCTGTCCGATTGATAAAATTTTAACCTCGCCAACCTGCAAATACAATCCCTGTTTTTAGACAGCGATAACATATTCAGACTAAGGCAATTTTCTTGCCTGCTCTTTCTTTTTGGTTTTATGTAAATGCCGTATAACAAATATAGTGAAGCGGGTATTTCGCAAATGGTATAATCTGATATGCCAAAACCAGTTTCGTCCCAAACTGATACGATAAAAGAAACGCCCCCGCTCAAACGCCTGTTTCCGGTTGAAACAGAGTATGCCCGATGTGTAAAAGCCCTAAATCAAGCCAATCTTTTGGCTGTCCTGCCTCAAAGCAGGAAACCCGGCATTATTGGCATAGACGGACAGGAATACCCGCTGCCAAGTTTGGAACAAGTTTTAGACCTTTTTGAGATTAACCATGAACTGATATCCATGAAAATTCCTCAGGGCTTTAACCGCTTGGCACTCACACCGATATCTATGCCAATGTCCCTTCTAATAAACCGCTTGGAAACTTCCATTATCAAACATGCCGCCCAAAAAGAAATCTACCAGACCAGGCTATCTGACTCTGACCCCTTTATACCGGTACGGGTTAATAGCCAAAAACATGTCTGGGTATGGGAAACGCTACTTCAAGCGTTGGATACTGACGAACTTGTTTATTTCCCTGAAAAATATTCGAATAACCACCGGGGACAAACTAAGCAGGAAGCAGTAACTAACAAGAGTATTTGTGCCCTGCCCGGCTGGTCTGTGGGACTGGTTGAAAATATTCCGGTAATACCCAATACAGGACAGGGCAAAATACTGGCAGGCCGAAAACAATTGGAGACAGGTTTATCCCCTCGTGAATACCTGCAAATACTGCATACCCCGCCTTACCGGGGGGAAACAGGCAAAACCCTTGAGGATTTTATCACTAAGTTCCTTGTCCACCTGGAAACAACCGGTGAGGTCAGCCATGACATAGCGGATATAAACGCCATGTGGTGTCTTGGTCAATACCTGAAAATCAGCTATGCGGAAGTAGTGCCGGCGGGGCGCTGGCACCGCAGTATTGGAAGGCTTAGATTGGATGCCCACCGTACCGGCAATAAACTTTGCACATGGAATTGCGGAGGGTCTTCGGAAGTGAGATTAGCCTCTCGCTAAAATATTTCGTTCGCAATATACCCTGTCAAATATGTACTCTAAACCACAAGATATATTGAACCTGCTTGAAATTAGCCTTACAATAGATTTGCATACATCTGGCTGAAACTTGGCGAGACGGGGAAATAAACAGATGCTGAATACACCAGACCTAAGCATAGATAAATATATCAAAGGGTTCCCTGAAAACGTCCGGAATATTTTGCAGGATTTAAGGCAAGCTATACATGAACAGGCACCGAAGGCCACTGAGACTATAAGTTACGGCATACCCACATTTAAACAAAATGGCAATCTGGTGCATTTTGGCGCCTATAAAAACCATATAGGATTTTACCCTACTCCATCAGGAATAAAAGCCTTTGAAAAAGAGCTGTCAGCCTATGAAATATCCAAAGGCACCGTCAGGTTTCCGCTAAATGAGCCTATTCCTTATTCTTTGGTTAAAAAGATAGTGGCATTCAGGGTAAATGAAACTTCAGCTAAAAGAAAATAACCTGGATACAGGTGAGGTACTAATCCATTATCTGGCTGGACCGGATAATGGGCCTCCGCTTGTTCTCATACCCGGCCAGGGGCTTTCGCTGGAAAGTTACCAAAGAGTAATGACACCCTTGGCAAAGAACTTTCAGGTTTTTGCAGTAGACGTGCGCGGTCACGGAAAATCAGGCTGGACAACCGGCAAAAATCATTTCCCGAATATGGGAAATGATTTTAAGATTTTTCTGGAACAAGTTGTCAGACGGCCGGCAATAATCTCCGGCAATTCCTCAGGCGGCCTGATAGCCCTGTGGTTGGCGGCAAATGTCCCTGAACTGGTTAGCGGTATTATTCTGGAAGACACTCCTGTATTCAGTGCAGAATGGCCTCGGCTCAGAGATGATTGCCGGGTATACCGCATTTTCAAACGCAATGCCGAAACTATCGGTTCCGCTGAAGGCCGAAATCTGGCTGCATTTTTCAAGGGCATGGAAGTGCCAATTGAAGGCAAACAGAGAGTTATTCAGTTTCCTGTCTGGCTTACAGGAGCAATGGCCGGAATGGTAAGACTGCACCAGTGGCTGAAACCAGGCAAGCCGGTAGACCTAGCTCTGCTTCCAGCTGAAACACGCATGCTGATAAAGGGGCTTTCGCAATATGACCCTGATTTTACCAAAGCATTTGTTGACGGCCGGGCATGCGAAGCCTTTGACCATGCGGAAGCTTTAAAAAAAGTAAAATGCCCGGTGTTTGTTCTGCAGGCCAATTGGTTCAGACACCCTGATTTCGGGCTGGTGGGGGCAATGGATAACCAAGATATAAATCATCTGCTCGCACTCACCCCTCAAACCCAATTTGCCAGAATAACTTCAGGCCATATGATTCATTTTGAACAGCCTCCAGAATATTTAAAACACTTGAACGCATTTGCTGCCGGCATATATTCAAATCCGAAGTAACTGCCGCCTGCTCCATTATTTCACTGCTGGGCAAAAATCCTCCGCATATTTGGCAAGCCATGCCATTTTAGTTTATGATTCACTGGCAGGCACACCTTCCTCCACCTGCCAAATATTTAAGCGGTAAGATGAAATGGCCAAACTGGTTTTAGATTTGCATGACATTTACAATAAGGGCGGGCAGATTGAAGCAGAACTGCACAGGGTAATTAACCAAGCAGTTGAAAAGAAAATCAGCCCGGTAGAGATTATCCCCGGCAAGGGTTCCGGTCAACTCAAAAAACATGTCCTCAGGTTTCTGGCACAGCCGGACATCAAAAAACTCTATCACCGGCTGGAAAAGGACGATAAAAATTTCGGGCGGGTGTTTGTCCACTTCAAGTTTTAGCTGATATTTGCACTTGCCGATACTAGCACAAACCAGAACCCATGTATTTTGCCGATATTATTCAGCACTATTACGTTATTTGCCCTGCAATGCATAGCTGAAAAGATTGTTTTGACGCTAAATAACTGGTAGAGTATGTAGTAACTTTTTATAAAGAGAAAAAACATGGTCAGCGCCACACTCAAGATTCACTGCACGGATAAAAAAGGCATCATTTCCAGTATTTCAAGCTTTATTTACCGTAATAACGGCAATATAATCACTCTGGACGAATTTGTAGACCCCCCGTCCAATACTTTCTTCATGCGCTTGGAATGGGATATCTCAGCCTTCACACTTAGCCGTGAACAGATGGAATCCGAGATTGCAACTATGGGGCAGGAATACAACTATGCAGATAACTGTCAGATATTCTACTCTGACAGGAAACCCCGCCTAGCTATATTCGTATCTAAATACGACCATTGCCTGTGGGATATACTGCTCAGGTATAAAGCCGGTGAACTGAAGTGCGATATCCCCCTGATTATCAGCAACCACCCTGATCTGAAACAAATAGCCGATTTATTCGGCATTGATTATAAAGTAGTAAAGGTTAACCCTGAAAACAAACTAGAAGCAGAAAACGAACAAACCCTCCTGATTTCCAAATACAATATAGATTTCATGATACTGGCCAGATATATGCAGGTACTTTCACCTGAATTTGTAGCCCGTTTTGAAAACAGGATAATAAATATCCACCACTCGTTCCTTCCGGCCTTTGAGGGGGCGCGCCCTTACCATCAGGCTATTGAACGCGGAGTAAAGCTGGTGGGGGCTACCGCCCATTTTGTAAATAATAATCTGGACAAAGGCCCTATAATCTCTCAATCCACCATGCCCATAAGCCATGAAGACAGTGTGGAAGATCTGATGGTAAAAGGCAGGGATATTGAGAAGCTGGTGCTTTCGCAGGCTATGAAGATATTTTTAGACCACCGCATCTTCGTCCATAATAACCGCACTATTATTCTCTGAAACAGCCTGCAACGTGGGGATATATGAGGATAATATCGTCATTTTCCCGGAAAAACCGCTTGGCTAATATTAATTATAAAGCCAGGTTGCACGGATTAAAACCCCCTTTATACAGGACGTGCAACCTGCCCGCAGATATAAAATACTTAATACCTGATGGAAAAGCAGGGCTTTTTCTGATACCATAAACGGTACGATTTATTAAAACAGCCAACCAATATAATTCATATCAGAAAGGTAGACTAATGAAATCCACTAAAGCCCTTATTTTGGCTACACTGTTCCCCGTAACTCTGTTTGCCGGCAGCTGCGGCGGCGATGCAGTACCTGAAGTAACACCCATGTCTTGGACTACCGCCCCGGCCATGCAGATAGACCCCGCCAAGCAATACTATGCTACCATTGAAACTACACTGGGGAGTTTCAAGATTGAGCTCTTTGCTTCTGAATCCCCCAAAACAGTAAATAATTTTGTTTTTCTGGCTAAGCAAAACTACTACAACGGGGTTATTTTCCACCGCATAATAAAAGAGTTTATGATCCAGACCGGTGACCAGACCGGCACCGGCAGAGGTGGTCCGGGTTACCGCTTTGCGGATGAACTGCCGGTAAAACACTCGTATGACCCCGGCATAGTTGCCATGGCAAACGCCGGCCCCAATACCAACGGCAGCCAGTTCTTTGTCTGTACCGGAGCACAGGCTAAAAATCTGAACTACCAACCCAACTACACCCAGTTTGGCAGGGTGATTGAGGGTATGGACGTGATTACCAAGCTGGCTTCAGTATCAGTGGTGGGTAACAGTTATGGTGAGGTCAGCACCCCATCCAATCCCCCCAAGATTATAAAAATAACCATAACTGAAAGCTAAAACGGCTTTACAGCAGGTTAAAGAAAAAACTAAAGGCGGCTCGTAAAAGAGCCGCCTTTTTATAATGCCTTATCCGCAATATACAGCAAACCCTTTAGTAACGGAACAGAAAGCCTGACATGCAGGCAAGCCACACGTAATATGTTGGACTTGCCCCATAATCGAGTAAGCTAAACAATTTAGTTTAAAGATAGTTGACTAATATCTAATTGTTCACTATATTTAAGGCAATATTCTAAATAAAGCGACAAACTTTTGCCATCAAATGAAATAGCAAATAAGCTGCCCCTGCTTGACCGGTTTCTGACACTATGGATATTTCTGGCCATGCTTGGAGGCATTGGTCTGGGGTATTTTGTACCCCAGACTTCAGACATTATCACTTCTTTTCAAATCGGCACTACTTCAATACCAATTGCTGTCGGCCTTATTCTTATGATGTTCCCGCCTCTGACCAGAGTCCGATATGAAAAAATCCCTCTGGTTTTTAAAGATTTGAAGTTCCTTAGCTTTTCATTGCTCTTAAACTGGGTGATTGGGCCTATGCTGATGTTTGGGCTGGCACTCCTCTTCCTTCGTGATTACCCCGAATACATGATTGGCATTATTATGGTTGGGCTAGCCAGATGCATCGCTATGGTAATTGTGTGGAATGAGCTGGCAAAAGGTGACCGTGAATATGCAGTGGGGCTGGTGGGTATAAATGCTATTTTCCAGGTACTTTTTTACTCGGTTTATATATATTTCTTTATTACCTTTCTTTTGGGGAAAATGGGACTGGCAGATGGCCTGGATATTGAACTTTCTATAGCTCAAGCAGCTAAAACTGTATTTATTTATCTTGGAATACCTTTCTTACTGGGGGTTATCACCCGTTATAGCCTGCTGGCACTTAAAGGCAAAGACTGGTTTGAAAATCGTTTCATACCCAGGTTTAGCCTGATTACTCCTATCGCCCTTTTATTCACCATTGTAATCATGTTTTCCCTGAAGGGAGAATACATCGTTGAACTGCCTCTGCATGTACTGCGAATAGCTATCCCACTGGTATTATATTTTGGAATAATGTGGTTCGGGGCATTTTTTGTCAGTAAAAAATTGAATGCCGGCTACCAAAAAACAGCCACCGTAGCATTCACCGCCAGCTCAAATGATTTTGAACTGGCTATCGCAGTGGCTATTGCCTTGTTCGGGTTAAATTCCGGTGAAGCATTTGCATCCGTCATAGGTCCGCTTATAGAAGTGCCGGCTCTGATATTATTGGTAAATGCCTCATTGCGTCTAAAAAAGAGATTCTTCTCCGAAGCACCCACTGCTTAAAAACGCAGGCTATTTTAGGTTAAACCGTCTTTCGTAGCTTAGGCAAGTGTTCTTTCAGTTTGGCAAGCTTCGGCTGGATAACAAAGCGGCAGTAAGTCTGGCTTGAATTGGATGCATAATAATTATGGTGATAGTCTTCAGCCGGATAAAACTCTGTTAAAGGCAACACATCGGTCACTATCCGTTTGGCAAAAGCACCATTTTCATCAAGTGTTTTTATGGTTTTTTCAGCCTGTGCCTTCTGGGAGGGAGTGGTATAAAAAATAACTGAGCGGTACTGGCTGCCTACATCTTCACCCTGACGGTTTAGGGTGGAAGGGTCATGCATTTGGAAAAAGATATCCAGCAGGGCCGTATATGAAATAAGAGCGGCATCAAACTCCAGCCTTATTACCTCGGCATGCCCGGTATCTCCAGCGCAGACTTGCTGGTAAGTGGGATTCGGCAAAGTTCCCCCGGCGTATCCGGGTTCAACCTTGGTCACACCCGAAAGGCTACTAAAGACCGCCTCCATGCACCAGAAACAGCCCCCGCCGAAGACGGCTATTTCATTCATTTATTGCCACCATTGTCTGGCACTAACTTGATTGAAAGCGAATTTACACAGTGACGGGTATCTTTAGGGGTAAAACTCTCCCCTTCAAAGACATGCCCCAAATGCCCGCCGCAGGCGGCACACAGTATCTCAGTCCGCCGTCCGTCCGGGTCAGGCTGACGTTTGACAGCACCGGATAGCTCTTCGTCAAAGCTGGGCCAGCCGCAACCTGAATGAAACTTATCTTTGGCACGGTAAAGCGGTGCATCACACCGGCGGCAAACGTATGTGCCGTCTTTAAACAGATTTACATATTCACCGCTGAAGGCCGGTTCGGTTCCCTTGCGAACTATAACTGCTTCTTCCTGAGGGCTTAATTCATTATATTTCATATGTTTATTCCTTTTAGGCCTTTATACTTTTAGCATAATAAGCAAGAGGACAAAACACAATACCTTTTTTAGCTGAAAATAATAAGGCTGCCCTTTAAAAGAACAGCCCCATCGGTTACCAGCATTAAAAAATGCTAATTCAGTTTTTTAAGCAAATCTGCCATATTTTTGCCCAGCTGGATAAAGGTGTTCCGACCCTCTTCGTCTTTTTCAATATCACCCGGCGCCCCGCCAAGAGTCATATTCCAATAACTGGATCCCGGAATTATCATCTGGTTGATGCCGAAGAAAAAGTTGATAGCCGAATAAACAAAGGTAGCACCTGCCCGTCTGGCAGCAACCAAAGGAGCACCTACCTTGCCCTTGAGCACATGGTTATTGGCTCTGGCTACTACTCCTGCCCGGTCAATAAGGGCCTTAACCTCGGTGCTGACATTGCTGAAGTAAGTGGGGGAACCTATGATAATACCGTCTGCCTCAAACATCTTGGCTATAAATGTATTCATCTCATCGTCATTACGGGCACAACGAAGATTTTTATTTATTTTGCACTGACCGCAGGCCAGACAGCCAAATACTCTTTTGCCGCCTAACTGGATAATCTCGGTTTGAATACCCTCTTTCTCCAGTTCAGCCAGCACTATTTCCAAACCCCTGCGGGTGTTGCCTTGTTCCCGCGGACTGCCGTTAAAAGCCACTACTTTCATGTCTCAAATCTCCGGATTTTTGATTACTCTGTTGCTATAGAAAAATGGGATTAGCCAGTATCCTTGTGCTAAATAGTATGCCCTCTAATATACCATTTGGATTGAGTTGGTTGTCAAAACTTTCAAAGCTGAATACTCTCTTACAACAGCTAAATGAATGAACAGTCTTGGACTAAGCATCCGGCCGTTTTTCCCTTTGCCGGCTTGTAAAGCTGATGCTATTTATACTTTTTGGAAGCTTTCTTTGCGGCCATCAGCTTTGCCTGCATAACTGAACGCTCTGCCCATTTTATAAACAGCCCGTCGTCTTCAAATACATCTGCCGGCACTTCGTAATACGGCATTGGCTTGAACTGATGGCTGCCATATGAAGCATAATCAGCCAGATTAGTATCCCCGGCCTTGAAATACAAACTGTTTTCATCTGCCAGCAGCCCAAACATAAGCCCTTCAGAATATATGCCGTAGCCTCCAAACATAGCCCGGCTGTCTATTTCGGGCAAGGCGGAAAGTTTATCCATAACCAATTGCAAAAATTCTTTGGTGGCTCTCACCTGTTTGTCCTTTCCTGGCAATCAGACTTTTTCGTACAAACCGCGAGCCTTGTTCTGCTGGACAATATTGTAGTATTCCTGATCTACGCTGACCCCTTTTTCCCGCAGAACCCGCTCAGTCATCTCCACTGCATGGTTCAAATCCAGAAACTGGTGCAGCCATTTCTGGTGGTCTTCGGGATTTTTGGCATATGCCTGAGCAAATTCGGCATACTCTTCAGATATTTTTTTGTACTGGTGGTCAAGAGTAAAGTTGCCTTTTACCCGGGGAAACTTGAAGACTTCTTTAACCCGGTTAAAATGCCTCTGGAAGATATATTTATCCACGTACCAGAAAACGCAGGCCAGTACAAACTGGTTTAAAAGGAAGGCGGGAATAGTGGCAATGCCCAGTTTATCTGCGAATACAAACTGAATAAGGGCACCGGCAATACCGGAAAGCAATAACCAGCGTCCAATTACGTAAATAAACCACTCTTTGGAAAACATCTAAACGCCCCTCCTTGAACACCCTTTTTAAGCCTGAACCAAGTGATTAATTATAGCTCTAATTTGAAAAACTTACACTTAATCTCTATCCTGATACTGCGGGCTTTGCTGCCGCATACACCCGTAAATTAGCTTTCATCATTTAGCCAAATCTACCTCATCAGGCACTGTGAATAAGGAGCGGCTGTTAATCACCCGTTGTGTCCGGCTATTTTTGACAAAACCTGTTCTTGCCTATATAGTATTTCGGTATCTACCGAAATACTTTTTGCGAAGTGTAACTGTTGGATAATATGGTATTTAAAGCCCTGTCAGACCCGAACCGAAGGCAGATACTGAAACTTCTCAGTGACGCCCCTTTAAGTGCCGGTGAAATAAGCCGTGAATTTGACTTGGCTCTATCTACTCTGTCAGGTCATTTTAAATTACTCAAAGAAGCCGGCCTTATCAGGGAAGAGAAGAAAGGCAACCATATATTTTACAATCTGAATACGTCAGTAATGGAAGAAACACTAAACCTGATGATGGAAATATTTAAAAAAGACAAACCTCAACTCCACACTATAAAACAGAAAGGGCAATAATGCACATAAACTGGAAAGAACACCGCCTGAGTCTGCTTATTATTTTGGCCATGTTCATAGCAGGGCTGATTACCTGGCCCAATTCCCCGGATTTGCTGCCGGTTCACTGGGGGATTGACGGAACTGTTGACCGCTACGGTGGCAAGTTTGAAGGCCTGCTGCTTATGCCATTGATAAGCCTTGGAATCTTCTTGCTGTTGATATACCTGCCCTACCTTGACCCCCGCAAGGCCAACTACCTGAAGTTTGAAAAAGTATACAGCATGTTTATCCGCCTGATAGTAGCCTTCTTCGGCGGCATTTACATTGTAACCATACTTTATGCTTACGGGGTTGTAGCCAATACCAATACATTTATCATGGTGCTGGTGGGATTGTTGCTGGCACTGTTGGGAAATATGTTCGGCAAACTGCGCCCCACCTGGTTTGTGGGCATACGCACCGCCTGGACTCTTTCCAGTGACCTGTCATGGGATAAAACCCACCGGCTGGGCGGCCGGATATTTGTGGCCGCAGGCTTGCTAATGACACTGGCCGGTATTACCGGCTTCACCTGGCTGATGATAGCCAGCATAGCCGGCTTGCTTTTGGGTGTGATAGCCTTATTTATTTACTCATACCTGATATGGAAAAAAGACCCGGACGCCAGATCCAGCCGTTTTTAGGCGGGCTGATATTATTGCCGCCTCAAACTGATTCATATAAAAGACCGGGCAACTTGGGGTAACCATATTACGTATTTGTACGTATTGCTCTTAATATTACGAAGAGTAGAATAAGCAGTAAGTATCCTTAAGGAGTGCAAACATGCCGAAGAACATGAGTAAGGCTGACCGTACTATACGCATTATCCTTGGCATCATTGCTCTGGCACTTGCCGTTTTTATAACCACAGGCGGCTGGTCCATATTACTTTATGTACTGGCGGCAATATTTATTGTAACTTCACTGGTGGGCACCTGCTTGCTTTACATACCCTTTAAGATAAATACCAACAAATAACCCACCAACCTGTCAGGAATTTTCTTTCAGCGAAGACGCCAGCGTTTGCCCCATATTGCGGGCAAGGTTGATTAGTTCAGTGTTGGTTTTTGCATCTCCCTCACGGGCGGCATAGCCGGTCAAAACCACCAATTCATCAGCTTTGACTTTGAAACTGCTATCCAAGTACTGTACCAGAGTGTTCAGGGTATCATCCAGCCCCTGCTCCTCTGCCAGTATAACAACCCCCACAGCTTTAAACTCCAGTGATACATCATGTTTGTAAAGAAAATAATGCCGATCTATAAAAGCTTTCAGCTGAGCAGTTACATTGTAATAGTAGACAGGGGTAGCCACAATAAAGCCATCGGCTTCACTCATCTCTTTAAAAATGGCATCCATATCATCATTCTGAGGGCATTTTTTATATTGGGCACAGTTATCATGCCCCAGACAGGGCTTTATACTTGCCTGAGCAATATCTATCTTACGGGTCTCAATGCCCTCTTTCTCCAATTCGGAAAGAATCTCATCCAGCAAAAACGCGGTATTCCCCTGAGAACGCGGGCTGCCCATTATGGCCAAAACCTTCATAGTAAACCCCTTTTATAAATGATATATATCATGATACCTTATACTTTATAAACCAACTATACATCTTGACAAATATTTTGCTTCGGCTGATTATTATAAGGCTGGTAGTTTACGAGGTGAATATGTATAGCAATGTAGTTGAACAAGCGTGGCAAAGGTGCGGCGGCAAATGCGAGTGCAAAGACCAATCTCATGCCCACACTTATATACGTTGTAACCGCAAGCTAATTTACGAAAACAAGGATAAACCCCGCATTGACGGCTGGAAGGTAGTTTACCTGACCGGAGTAGCGGCTGATACAGCTGAAAATATCCGCATTTATTGCCATAGCTGTTTTAAACAGGACTGAACCGGAATAGTCTGCCCTGTTTGATACTGAATGCCAAACCTGCAAATACTATATTCTCCCCATGTTTTCCCTAAATTACGTATTAGCACTAATAGCAATCCCGCAGGATATAAAATAAAATATATTTATACAATCCTGTCTTGCAAGGAGACCGTTATGGGACACACCCATGAATGGGTAAAACAGGAGAGCGGGGTTTATAAATGCCTCTGGTGCAGCCGCACTATGACCAGAGATGACCTGTACCTGTGGCTAACCGGACAACGCAACAGCCTTTCTCAGGCATGGCTGGATTCCCCTGTCCGGGAGGAAATTTTGAACATCCGCAAAGCTGTCCAGACCCGTAACCATGATTAACCGGCTAATAAATACCCGTCCTAAACGGGGTAATTAGCCCAAGTTCAGTGTTGCCTTATCTTGGGATAGGTGACTTTGTATTTTCGCCTCTGCACCTGCCTAAAAGCCCGTTTCAAAATAACTTCTATTGACATATGTTTATTATAGGCTATTATACATACAATGAGTTGTTTATCTGTTATATATCTGAGTGATGTTTATCTGCATATTGGGGAGGTGTAATCTTGATAGAGATATATGAACTTCTGAAACTGGTAGTGGACAAAGATGCTTCAGATTTGCATATCAAGGCCCCCACCTCACCTGTCCTGCGGATAAACGGAGACCTGATACGCCAACCCCAATATCCGCCGATTACCCCGGAAGATGCCGAACAAATTTTCAAGTCCATCACCACCCCTCACCAGCAAGAGGTATTTGCATCTGATAATGAACTGGATTTTGTTTACTCCGTCACCAATCTGGCCCGCTTCAGGGTAAATGTACTCCGCCAGAGAGGCAGTCTAAGTCTGGCCTTCAGGGTGGTACCCTTTGTTATCCGCAATGTAGACGAACTTAACCTGCCCCCCATTTTGAAAAGCCTGATTATCCGCCCCAGAGGGCTGTTGCTGGTTACCGGCCCTACCGGTAGCGGCAAATCTACAACTCAGGCTGCCATGATAGAACACCTGAACAACTGCCGCAGATCCAATGTGATTACTATTGAAGACCCCATAGAGTATCTTTTCCATGATAACGAGTGCATTATATCCCAGCGTGAACTTGGGGGAGACACCCGTTCTTTTGCTATAGCTTTGAAACACGCCCTCCGCCATGACCCGAATGTAATTGTAATTGGCGAAATGAGAGATCTGGAAACCATATCCACCGCTATTGCCGCCGCCGAAACAGGCCATTTGGTAATAGGCACACTCCACACCACCGACGCCCCCCAAACAGTAGACCGTTTGATAGATATGTTCCCCCCTTCCCAACAGCAACAAATTCGCCTCCAGCTTTCCCAAGTATTGGAAGCCATTATCTCCCAGACACTTATCCCCCGCATGGATAACAAAGGCCGGGTGGCCGCCTTTGAAATACTGATTGCCAACAATGCCGCCCGCAACCTTATCCGCGAGGGTAAAACTTTTGAACTGCTGACAGTGATGCAACTGGGTAAAAACGATGGCATGCAAACGCTGGATAATGAACTGACCCGTCTGGCCAAAGAAGGAATCATAAGTGTAGAAAACGCTGTATTAAAAAGCAGTAATCCGGAAAGATTGCGCAAATCTTTGTCCAATCTAGGTCACGGGGCCTGAAAATAAAGCTCTATCTGGATGTAAATTCCACCTTATATAACCGCCTTTTCAAATTGCCCTCTGGGTTGGGAAGTGGTATATTCTAATGCTATGAAAAGCAGTATAGATATTTTGCCTGATGGCAGCATTACCACACCCAAAGGTTTTAAAGCCGGTGCGATTTATGCCGGTATCAAGAAAAAATCCAAGAACAATTTGGATCTGGCTATCTTATATTCAGACACACCCTGCATTGCCGCAGGCATATTTACCACCAATAAATTCCGGGCTGCCCCGGTGTATATTTCAGAACACAATCTGGGCTTCACCGATAACCGGGCCATTGTAGTCAACAGCGGTTGTGCCAACGCGGGCACAGGCGAAGCCGGCATGGCAGATGCCATTGAAATGGTGAAAGCCACAGCTGAAAGCCTGAATATGCAACCCAAAGACGTACTGATAGCTTCTACCGGGGTTATCGGACACCGCCTGCCTATAGATAAAATAAAGGAAAATGTCCGCCTGATAGGTCTTTCCCAACGCAACGGGCATGAATTTGCCCGGGCTATTATGACCACCGACACCCGCAGTAAAGAGATTGCGGTACAGGTAAATATAGAGGGTTTCCAGTTTTATATAGCCGGCGCTGCCAAAGGGGCAGGCATGATTCACCCTAATATGGCTACTATGCTGGGTTTTATAACTACAGACGCATCTGTAAGCAAAGAGTTTTTGCAGTTTGCCCTTAAAGAAGCGGCTGACGTCAGCTTCAATATGATAACTGTAGATGGTGACACATCTACCAATGACAGCCTTTTTATGCTCTCCAACGGGCAAGCGGAAAACCCCACCTTTGCCGGAAATACTGAATATTCACTGGTATTCCAGCAGGCACTTACCATTGTCTGCCAAAATCTGGCTAAAAGCATTGCCAGAGACGGCGAAGGCGCCAAACGGCTGATTGAAATACAGGTGGAGGGCGCAGCCAATCTGGAAGATGCCAGACTGATTGCCCGCGTAATAGCCGGCTCACCCCTGGTAAAAACTGCCGTCCACGGGGCAGATCCCAACTGGGGACGGATACTGGCAGCTGCCGGACGGGCCGGGGCTGATTTTGATATAGACATGGTAGACCTGTACCTTGGGGAAAGCCCGGTACTCCTTAAGGGTGCACGCACAGGCGTGGACGAAAAGGAACTTTCTTCGTGGCTTAGACAGGTAGAGGTTATTATAAAGCTTAACCTTAACCTTGGTCAGGGTAAAGCTACTGCTTGGGGCTGTGACCTTTCAGCCGAATATGTAAAAATAAATGCAGACTACACTACTTAAACCGAGATGGAAATGACCCAATCAAGTAACCATATAGTTGTTATAAAGCTGGGAGGTTCAGTCCTTGACTCAAAGGACACCTCCCTGAAAGATATTACCACCCTGAAACAGCTGGGATTAAAACCGGTGCTAATTCATGGCGGTGCCAGCACGGTAAGCGCTTGGTCTGCCAAGCTGGGATTGGAAACACGCCTTGTTAACGGCGAACGGGTAACAGATGACGCTACTCTGGACGTGGTAGCCGCCATTCTGGCCGGGCTGGTAAACAAGGAAATCGTAGCCGCTCTGCTGGATATGGGCATAAAAGCCGCCGGCATCTCTGGGGTAGACAGCGCTACCATAACCGGACAAATACGGGCAACCGAAACCGGCTATCTGGGAGATGTGGTACAGGTAAACACCGAACTTATCACCGCCCTGCTGGATGCGAATATAACCCCGGTAATCTCACCGGTCAGTTTTCACCAAATAAACCGCCCCTCCGGAAGCCGCCGCCTGTTAAATATAAACGGCGACCCGGTAGCCGGAGAAATTGCCTCCGCACTCCAAGCTGAACGGCTTGTATTTTTGACAGATGTTCCTGCCGTAAAGGGCAAGAATGGCGAAGCACTGGGTGAAATAAGCGCAGACCATGCCGCCGAACTGCTGGCTTCAGGTACAGCTTCGGGAGGTATGATACCCAAACTCCGTTCCTGCCTTAAGGCTACACTGGCAGGTTCCTCTGCCTGTATTATAGACGGCAGAAAACCCCATATGCTGATACGTGAACTTACCGAGGGCAATTGCGGTACTACAGTAACCGGCCAGCATCTCAGGCGCAGTTAGACATAGTAACCTGTTAACCCGGCAAATTGCCTCCCAAAAGAAGGCGATAATACTTTAATAAAAGAGGTTAAAATGGATAACTGGCAAGAGCTTGAACATAAGTACTACATGCAGACTTTCTACCGCGCGCCTATCACTATTGTGAAGGGGCAGGGTGCAAAAGTCTGGGACGATAAAGGCAAAGAATATCTGGATTTTGTGGCAGGCTGGGCGGTAAACAGTCTGGGGCACTGCCATCCGGCGGTGGTCAAGGCTGTTACTGAGCAGGCTGGCACCCTTATACAGACTTCCAATAATTTTTACACCATTCCCCAGCTTAATCTGGCCAAACTGCTGATTGATAACAGCTGTCTAGACCGTATTTTCTTTTGCAATAGCGGTACTGAAGCTAGTGAAGGAGCAGTCAAACTGGCTCGCCGCTACGGCAAGCTGAAACTGAAAGGGGCTTACGAGGTTATTACCGCCACCGGCTCTTTCCACGGGCGGACTCTGGCTATGGTCTCGGCATCCGGCCAGAGCAAATACCAGGAGCCCTATACTCCCCTGCCAACCGGATTTGTAAACGTGGAATACAATAACCCGAAAGCTATAAAAGTGGCTATCACAGACAAGACCTGTGCCGTTATGCTAGAACCCATACAGGGTGAAAGCGGAGTTAACGTACCTGATGCAGGATATCTCAAAGAAGTACGCAAAATCTGTGACGAAGCCGGCATACTTTTGATACTGGATGAAATTCAAACCGGTATCGGCCGTACCGGCAAACTTTTTGCTTATGAACATTTCGGCATTGAGCCGGATATTATCACTCTGGCCAAAGGGCTGGCTTCAGGCGTACCCATCGGGGCATTTATGGCCAAAGAAAGCGCCTCGGTCTTTGCCAAAGGCGAACACGGTTCTACCTTCGGGGGTAACCCATTGGCCTGTGCTGCCGGCTATGCCACTATGAAATTTATTCTGGATAACCATATCTCCGAACACGCCGCTGCCATGGGCAAATACCTGATAAAAGGGCTGGAAAAACTAAAGGCTAAGCACAGTATTATACAAGGCTATCGCGGTTGCGGGCTGCTGATGGCACTGGATTTCAAAGCCGATATTGCCAAAGAGCTGGTATCAAACTGCCTGAGCGAAGGGCTGCTGCTGAATGCGGTTAAGCCCAATGCCCTGCGGTTTATGCCTTCGCTGAATATTACTGAAGCAGATATAGATGAGGCACTATCCAAACTGGACAATGTTCTCACCCATTCTGAAAGTGCCGGGGTCTAAAGGCTGATGGACTGGGGCATACTGAAGATTATTTTGGGTATTGTTATCCTGCTGGCAGTAGGAGCTTGCGTGCTTTTGCTGGCTGATCCTTTACCCGTTCCGGGTATATTCCGAAACAGTTCAGGTGAAAAGCTGGATAAAGATGACCTGTCTGAAGTGCCTGAAAATATATGCAACGAAGCGGCTAAACTGGCTGTCCAGTTTTTCCCTGATAACCCTGCCAAACAGTCTGAATATCAAAAAAATCTGCTTGCGGCCTATCTGACCATCAAAAATATTGATTTACTGCTTCTTTTTAACCCCGGCGGCTTCGGTTATGCCCGAATTTCTGCCTCCAAAGGCTGGGAAAGCATTACGACGGGCATAAGTGAGCTCACCAAAAGCTGGGGGCTTAGGACACTGGTGCTGGATTACCAGCGTACCGCCCACAGCCTGACCGGGAAGTTCAGCGAAGTGCTGGCCTCCAGCAGCCATTCCGTCAGCAAGGCCAGGGAGCTTTCTTCCAAATTGATTTTCCTGCTGAAATACCTGCCCAACTTGAAAATAGTGCTGGGTAGTGAAAGTAACGGCAGTGTTTCAGCTAATAATACCTTGCTGTTCCTTAAGGATAACCCCAGCGTAGTCAGCATTGAAACCGGACCGCCTGTCTGGCACAAGGGGTTTGACCATGAAAGGCGGCTACTTCTGCGAAGCAACGGACTGGTACCGGATTCGTTTAGCTACGGGGATATCAAAACCATACTTTCCGCCAATTTCATGGCACTCTTCGGGCGTTCGCCTAAAAGCCCGGGCAATGTGCTTCTGTATATAGGCGCTCCGGGACATGAATATTCATGGGAACATGCAGAAGTAAAAAACCAGATAACTAATTTTTTAACAAATAAGTTAAAAACGTAAAAATAACTGGACTTCAGCCAGAGGTTAGTAGATAATAAATCAATTGTTTAAGGAAGGTTCTTATGTCTGAAAAAGTTGTGCTGGCATACTCCGGCGGGTTAGATACCTCAGCCGCCGTCAAATGGCTTCAGGAAAAATACGGCATGGATGTGATTGCCGTTACTATAGACGTGGGTAATGAAAAAGATTTTACCCTGATAAAGGAAAAAGCCCTGAAGGTAGGCGCTAAAAAAGCCTATGTACGGGATGTGCGCAAGGAATTTGCCGAGGATTATATCTGGAAAGCTATCAAAGCCAATTCCATGTACGAAGGCGTCTATCCGCTGGCAACCGCCCTTGCCCGCCCCCTTATTGCCAAGGTTATGGTAGATATAGCCCTTGAGGAAGGGGCTACCGCCATTGCCCACGGTTGTACCGGCAAAGGCAATGACCAGGTACGCTTTGACGTGGGTATAAATACCCTTGCCCCCCATTTGAAAATTATTGCTCCGGCCCGCCAGTGGGGCATGACCCGCGAGCAGACCATGGAATACGCCCAGAAATGGGGCATTCCCGTACCTATTTCGGTTAAAAACCCCTTCTCTATAGATGAAAACCTGTGGGGACGGAGTATAGAGTGCGGTCTGCTGGAAGACCCTTGGAACGAGCCTATTCCCGAGGTATTTGCCTGGACCCGACCGGTGGAAGAAACCCCGGATGAGCCCGAATATTTGGAAGTAGAGTTTGAACAGGGTGTGCCTGTGGCTGTAAACGGAGAAAAACTGTCTCCTCTGGCGCTAATCCAGAAGGTGCATGATATTGCCAGTTTGCACGGGGTAGGCCGTATTGACCACGTGGAAAACCGTCTGGTAGGCATAAAATCCCGCGAGATTTACGAAGCCCCGGCCGCGGTTGTCCTTATTGCCGCCCATCAGGCTTTGGAGGCCATGACCCTTTCCAAGAGCCAATTACGCTTTAAGCAGATGGTGGAAGCTACCTATTCGGATATTATTTATAACGGTCTGTGGTTCTCTGCCCTGCGGCAGGATCTGGACGCTTTTATAGACTCCAGCCAGCGTTTTGTCAGCGGCACAGTCCGCCTGAAACTCTCCAAGGGAAGTTTCCGGGTAGTGGGACGCAAATCCCCATATTCCCTGTACCACAAGGGTATGGCCACTTACGATAAGGGCGACCAGTTTGACCCGTCTTCGGCAGTGGGTTTTATAACCCTGTGGGGGCTTCAAGCCAAACTGCAGGCCCAGCTTCAACCTATTTTGGAAGAAGAAAAGGGGAATAAATCCTAAATGAGCCATATCCGAAGCCGCTTTTCAAAACCGGCAGATGAACTGGTGGTCAGATATACCACCTCTCTGCCCTTTGACTGGCGTTTATACAAAGAAGATATAAAATGCTCAACCGCCCATGCCCGCATGCTTTCAAAACAGGGCATTATTTCGGCTGAAGACAGCCAGTCCATAATAAACGGGCTAAATACTATCCTCACCGAAATAGAAACAGGCAGTTTCGTATTTAAACCCGAAACGGAAGATATCCACATGGCCATAGAGGGGCGTCTTTTTGAGCTTATTGGCGAAGCGGCCGGCAGACTGCACACCGCCCGCAGCCGAAACGATCAGGTAGCAACAGATGTACACCTTTTTGTCAAAAATGCCTGCGATGAAACTATTAATAAAATACGCACCCTTCAGGGAGCTTTGCTGGAACAGGCGGAAGCACACCCGCAGACTGCCCTGCCCGGTTATACCCATATGCAAATAGCCCAGCCGGTGCTTCTTCCCCACCACCTGCTGGCTTACTTTGAAATGCTGGAACGTGACTGCGGGCGTTTTACAGATGCCCGAAAACGGGCGGATGTAATGCCGCTTGGCAGCGGGGCTCTGGCAGGTGTACCCTACCCGCTTGACCGCGAAATGGTGGCCAAAGAACTGGGTTTTTCGGCTATCAGTCAAAACTCGCTGGATGCGGTTTCAGAGCGGGACTTTATACTGGAATACCTTTCAGACGCCGCAATATGCCAGATGCACCTCTCCAGACTGAGTGAAGAGATGGTGATATGGTCTTCAGCTGAATATGCCTTTGTAGAGCTTGATGACGCCTATACCACCGGCTCAAGCATTATGCCCCAAAAGAAAAACCCGGACGTGGCCGAACTCTGCCGCGGCAAGACCGGGCGGGTATACGGCTCTCTGAATACCATGCTGACCGTCATGAAGGGGTTGCCTCTTTCCTATAACCGAGACCTGCAGGAAGATAAAGAACCCCTGTTTGACTGTGTGGACACTCTGGGGGACAGCCTTGAAGTATTTGCCGGTATGATAAAAACCGCCAAGTTCAAGCCTGAACGTATGCTTCGGGCTTTGGAAAAGGGTTATGTTCTGGCAACTGATATTGCCGATTATCTGGTGGGCAAAGGCGAAAGTTTCCGTAACTCACACGGCATTGTGGCACGGCTGGTGAGCTATGCTGTCGCTCAAAATAAAACCTTTGGTGAGCTCAGCCTTGCGGAATACCGCCAGTTTTCAAACCTGTTTGAAAAAGATATTTATGCTGTAGATATAAAGTCAGCCCTAAATGCCCGCAACCTGCCCGGCGGAACTGCACCAAAACAAATAGCCCAGGCAATTGCCCGGGCTAAGAAAATACTTGCTGAAGCTGGAGTTAAAAACTAAATGACTGTATTAGGCAGTTTTAGCAAGCTTGGCCTGAGTGCGGATACAACGGGTGCACAGTTTCATGCGAACTTCAGTGCCATTAACGGCAATCTTGGCGGAATGAATATTGGGCATCCACATCCGGTTAGTGCGCCTCTTGGAATGGCTTACATTATGCCCAAACGAAGGGGTCTTGCCACACATTTCACATTTCATAGTTTTAAAAGATTTACTCCTTTGACTGAACCACTAAATTCATATAAAATCCGACTAGTAAATATATCATAGCACTTTGCCCTTTACAAGTTTGACCACTTAGAATTGCTATAAGCAAAGGTGAAAAAATGACACAGAACGGAAACATCAGCGGTGCCCAATTTAGAGATATGGTGGCAGCTGCTACAAACTGGCTGGAAAAAAGCTCCCAAGATATTGACGCTTTAAACGTATTTCCTGTTCCTGACGGGGATACCGGTACAAATATGTTACTAACCATGCGCTCGGCAGTAGAAGAAACCTACAAATACCACGAGCCGGACGTCTCAACCGTAGCCTTGGCCATAGCCAAGGGTTCTTTAATGGGCGCCCGCGGCAACAGCGGTGTCATACTCTCCCAGATATGGCGGGGTGTTTCCATTGCCCTGAAGGATAAGACGGCTATATGCGCATCTGACTGGGCGGTAGCCATGAAACAGGCCTCGGAGACCGCTTATCAGGGGCTGAATAATCCGGTGGAAGGCACTATCCTGACCGTACTCAGAGACGTAGCCACTGCCAGCCAGCAAGAGGTTGAAAGCGGTATTACCAGCGTAAGTGAGCTGGTGGAAAAAGGCATGACCGCAGCCGGTGAATCCGTGGCCAATACCCCCAGCCTGCTCCCTGCCCTGCGTGAAGCCGGGGTGGTAGACGCCGGCGGACAGGGTTTTTATACTATTTTGGAGGGTTCACTCCATTTCCTGCGGGGTGAGATTGAGGACATGCAGTTCCGCAAATCCCGGGTTATTACCGGCAATATCCCCACCGGCAACCTGTCCGGACAATACGTGGTAGATGATGAAGAAGCCTTTGGCTATTGTACCGAGTTTTTGCTCAAGGGCGAAAATATGGATATTGACAAGATACGCGAACGCTTAAAGAAAAAAGGCGTCTCGCTTATAGTTGTCGGTGACCCCACTACTGTGAGGGTACATATACATACCCTGAAACCCGGCAGTGTTATGAACTATGTGGGCGAGCTGGGTACCATGCACAAGGTCAGCGTACGCAATATGGACGAACAGCACGAAGACTTTTTAGCCCTGCAAAAAGAACGCATGCCTTCGGTGGATACCGCCATTGTGGCCGTGGTAGCCGGAGACGGGCTGAAAGAAGTTTTCAAAAGTCTGGGTGCCCAGAGCATTATTTCCGGCGGGCAGACCATGAACCCGTCCACCAAGGATATACTACAAGCAGTGGAAGCCGCCCCTTCGGACAAGGTAATAATACTGCCTAACAATAAGAATATTATCCTGACTGCTATTCAGGTGGAAAACCTGACCAAGAAAAAGATAAAGGTCATTCCCAGCATCACCATACCCCAGGGCGTGGCAGCTTTGCTGGCTTTTGACTATGAAGCAGATTTTGATACCAACTTCAACCTGATGAAAGATGCCAAAGAGAGCGTTAAAACTATAGAGATAACCAGAGCTGTCCGTTCTACCAAACTGAACGGTCTCAATATAAAGAAAAAACAGGCTATCGGCCTGCTGGATGATGAGCTTTGTGCCGTAGGTGATGAACCCAAAGCTGTTCTTGATGAAATAATATCCAAACTGGATCTTTCCAAGTCAGAGGTCATAACCGTCTATTACGGGGCGGATACTACCGAAGAAGAAGCCAAAATACTGGAGACAGAACTTATAGAAAAGCACCCCTCACTTCAGGTTGAAATGGTGAATGGGGGACAGCCTCATTATAACTACACCGTTTCTATTGAATAGAAGGAAAATATGACGGTCAAAATAGTAACCGACAGCACTTCGGATATAAGCCAGAAGCTGGCCGCTGAACTGGGCATAACCGTAGTACCATTGACGGTTTCGTTTGGCAATGAACACTTTAAAGATGGTGTCAGCATAACACCTGAACAGTTTTTTACCCGCCTTACTTCCCAAAATATATATCCCACTACTACCCAACCCTCACCGGGATTATTTTTGGAAACTTTTGAGAAGTTGTGTGAAGAAACAGATGAGATACTGGTTATTACCGTTTCCTCAAAACTGTCAGGTACCCTTTCATCCGCTAAAAATGCCGCTGCCATTATACATGGCCGCTGCCAAGTGGAAGTGATAGATTCCCAAAGGGTTATCATGGGGACAGGGCTACTGGCTATATATGCCGCCGAACTGGCAAAAACCGGCCTTAACCTCAAGGAACTTAGCCAAGCCATCAGCCAAAAACTGGATGACTGCCACCCCATCATGTACTTTGATACCCTAACCTACCTGCACAAGGGCGGACGGATGGGCAAAGCCCAAAGTCTGGTGGGCACCATGCTTTCCATAAAACCCATTCTGAAGATGGAAGACGGCATTATCTGCCCGCTTTCCAAAGTGCGTTCCCGCAGAGCCGGCATGGACTACCTTTATAAGTTTATCAACTCTTACCCGAAGATAAAATACCTGGCGGTAGAACATGCCACCAGCCCGGAAGATGCCGATGAACTGGTGGAGAGACTGGGGAATATACTCCCGAAAGAACAAATCTTCAGGTCAAGAATTGGACCGGTTGTGGGTACTTATACAGGGGCAAATGCGGTAGCTGTCACCGTTCTGGAAGACAAATAATATTAAGGAGCTGAATATGGCAGTGAAAATAATAACCGACAGTACTTCTGATATTCCGCCCGAAATGGCTAAAAATATGGGGATTACGGTAATTCCCCTGACTGTATCTTTTGGAAATGAACACTTTCTGGATAATGTAACCCTTAAGCCTGATGAATTTTACCGCCGTCTTTCACTAAGCGGCATTTATCCCCATACCACTCAACCGTCACCGGCTGTCTTTAAAGAAAACTATGAAAAACTTATGCCACAGGCTGATGGCATACTGGTTATTAACATATCATCTAAACTTTCCGGCACCTACCAGTCTGCTTTAAGTGCCGTAACCATGCTGGAAAACATAAGCTGTCCTATAGAAATAATAGATTCACAGACAGTCAGCCTGGCACTGGGGTTACTGGCTATAAAAGCCAATGATTTGGCCAAAAGCGGGAAAACCTTGGGAGAGATAAAAGAAGCCATCACCCAAAGCCTGCCTGATGCCCAGCCGGTTATGTTTTTTGATACCCTGACCTACCTGCACAAAGGCGGCAGGATTGGCCGCGCCCAAAGCATGCTTGGTTCACTCCTTTCAGTAAAACCCTTACTTACAGTACGTGACGGGGTGGTTACCCCTTTGACCAGAGTACGCTCACTGCAAGCCGGCATGGACCAGCTTTACAACTTTGCCGCCCAACACAGTACCCTTGAATATGTAGGTATCGGTTATGCCACCTCTACCACTGATGCCTTAAAACTAAAGGAGCGCCTTGCCCCCTTGTTCCCGCCGGAAAAAATATACCTAACCCAGGTAGGACCGGTAGTAGGCACATATACAGGGCCGAATACCCTGTGTATAAACATAATCGGGAAAAGCTGATAACAGGATTTTGGAGGCTTTAATTTGAATGTCCAGATTGTAATTGACAGCACCTCTGATATTACACCCCAGATGGCCAAAGCCATGGGTAATGTACATATAATGCCGCTCACAGTGTCCTTCGGAAACGAACACTTTCAAGACGGCATAGATATAACCCCGGAAGAATTTTATACCCGCCTGCCGCAAGACGAGAATATCCCTACCACTACCCAACCCCTTCCCGGATATGTAATAGAATTGGTGACCCGCCTTTCCGAAGAAACCGACCAGATACTTATCCTTACCCTTTCCCAAAAACTCAGCGGCACTTACCAGTCTGCACTTTATACCAAAAAAACTCTTGAAAGCCCCACCTGCCGCATAGAGGTATTTGATACCAACCTGACTACGCTGGGGCACGGACTTAGGGCTATAAGGGCATCGGATATGGCCAAAGAAGGGGCAAATCTAGACCAGATACTGGAAGAACTTCGAAAGCCCCATAACTATTTGGCAGGAGTTATGTACTTTGATACTTTAAAATATCTGGCCAGAGGCGGACGGATTGGCAAAGCCCAAAGTTTGCTGGGAGCAATGCTTTCGTTCAAGCCCATTATCACCGTTCAGGACGGAGAGGTCAGCCCTGTAACCAGAGTGCGTTCGCGTCAGGCAGGCATGGATTATCTTTATAACTATGCCGCCAGCCGCAAAAATATCCGCTATCTGGGGGTTGAGCATGCCAATACACCTGAAGACGCCGAGGCTTTAATAGAACGTTTGGGGAATATTTTCCCCAAGGAAAAGATAATCCGTTCACGGATAGGCCCGGTAATCGGGACATCTATCGGCCCTAACGCTGTATGCGTGGTAGCTTGGGCAGACGCCTAATAAAATAACTTGATCAGAGGTACGGATATTTGAGCGTAAAAATAGTTACCGACAGCACCGTGGATTTACTTCCGGAAACTATAAAAGAACTGGGCATAACAATAGTACCGGTATACGTAATGTCCGGCAATAAAACCTACCGGGACGGGCTGGATATAACCCAAACCGAAATTTACAACCGCATGCTGACGGGTGAGCAGTTTACCACTTCCCAGCCCACTCCGGCTGACTTTGCCAGCGTTTACAAAAACCTTTCAAAAGAAACCGACCAGATAGTTTCCCTTATTATGAGCGCCAAACTATCTGGCACCTATAATTCGGCGGTGCAGGGGCGTGAACTGGCAAAAAGCAGCAGCAATATAGAAATGATAGATACCAAGGCTACATCCGGGGCTTTGGGCTTGCTGGCTACACAGGCAGCCGAAATGGCAAAAATGGGTGAAAGCGCAGGGAATATAATTGACACTGTCAGAAACAATATCCCTCACGTACACATATGGGCACTACTGGATACCGTTAAGTACGTACTAAGAAGCGGGCGTCTCAGCAGTGCATCCAACCTTATCAGCGGGGTTTTAAGTATCCGCCCCATGATTACCCTCAGGGAAGGTTCTCTCTGGCCTGCCAGTATTCACCGCACCCGTAATAAGGGACTGGAGAAACTGGCCGAACTGGTAAAAACCAACCGTAACGTGGAGGCAGTTCAGATAGTCCAAAGTGTAGACCTGGCGGAAGCCCAAACCCTGAAAGAAAAACTGGCTGACTTTATAGACCAGAGTAAAATCCATGTCTCACAGCTTGGACCTGCTTTGGGTGTTCACGGCGGACCCGGCACGCTGGTAGTGGCTATTAAGGAAAAACTGGGCAATATCGGCACTGCTACTGATGAAACTGAAGATAGAAAGTCATTTAAGCTGCCTTCCATCCACCTGCCCAAGCTGGGTTTTTCCAGCCTGCATTAGTGTTTTATAATATTCTGAACTTCAAGCCCTCCACTTAAAAGGAGGGCTTTTTACAATCTGGAATAGTGTGGACAAGTGCAGGTATATGGTCTATCATTTTTAAAAAACGACAGGCGGAGTATAAATTTGGGAGTAGATACCGGCGCCTTTAAAAAAATACTTCAACTGGAAGCTCAAAAAGGTTTTGCCGATACCGCCGTTATGGGCGGGCTGGACCACTTTCTGTCCCGCTGGGCGAAAGAAGCGGTAACCGGCATAAATAACCCGGATGACCTGCTTGATTTTCACCACCTGAAACTATCTGACCCCAACTATGCCAAAATGACTGAAGACAAACGCAGGGAATGGGTGGATGCGATACTGGCATTTCTGCCCAAACTGGAAAACCAGCCCATCGGTAGACCTGCACCCCAAAAAGCACCTAAAGCCAAGTCTCCTTCCAAAACACCTGCCAAACCCAAAGCAGACACCCGCCTGCCAGCCCTTGACGGGGACGTCTCTCTGGTAAAGGGTATCAGTGCCGCTACCGCCCCCAAATTTCACAAATTGGGTGTTAACACTGTACGTGATTTGCTTTACTATTTTCCAAACCGCCATCTGGATTACAGCCGTTTGAAAAAGATATCCCAGCTGGAAGCAGGACCGGAACAGACCATAATCGCCAATGTCTGGCAGTCCAAAGTGAATTTCATGGGCGGACGCCGCTCAACCGAAGCGGTACTGGGAGATGATACCGGCAACATGCGGGCGGTCTGGTTTAACAACCCGTATATGGTACGTAATTTGAAACCAAATGCCAGAGTAGTCCTTTCGGGACGGGTCTCTATATTTCAGGGCAGGCCTGTATTTGAATCTCCAGAGTGGGAAGAACTACCAGACGAAGCTGACCTTATCCATACCGGACGTTTAGTACCTGTCTACCCCCTGACTGCCGGGCTTCACCAGCGAAGCCTGCGCCGCCTGATGAAAAACTTTATAGACATTTCTTCCCCAAATATTTCAGATTTTATGCCTGCTGAAACCCTGAAACGCACCCGCTTGCTGCCACTTTCGGAAGCTATCCGACAGGCCCATTTCCCTGATGATGAAGAATTGAAAAATGCCGCCCGAAACAGGCTGGCTTTTGATGAACTGTTTATCCTCCAGTTGGGAGTACTGGCCAAGAAAAAACGCTGGCACGAACAGGCAGGACGGGCTTTAAACGTAAATATTCCGGATATAGACCGTTTTGTGTCTAAACTGCCATTTAAACTGACTGATGCTCAGACAAAGTGTCTGGCTGATATAAAAGCCGATATTTCCAAAGGCGTGCCCATGTCCCGCCTGCTTCAAGGTGAAGTGGGTTCGGGAAAGACTATAGTGGCGGTTATTTCCCTGTTTACCGCCGCCGCTAACGGGCTTCAGGGAGCTTTTATGGCACCTACCGAAATACTGGCCGAGCAGCATTTTAAAAGTGTCACCCGTCTTTTTGCCTCCATTGCCCGTGTAAGTACCCTTCTTGACGGGATATATACCTTTGAAGGTCTGCTTGACCGCCCGCTTAAGGTAGCTTTACTTATAAGCGATATGAAGGGCAGCCAGAAAGATATTTTAAAAGAAAAGATTAAAAAGGGTGAAGTTGATATAGCCATTGGCACCCATGCCCTTATCCAGAAAGAAATCCGCTTCAAATCACTGGGGCTGGCTGTTATAGATGAACAGCACCGCTTCGGGGTGGAACAACGCTCTGCCCTGCGGAGTAAAGGCCTAAATCCCCATATACTTATTATGACCGCCACTCCTATACCCCGCACTCTGGCTCTGACCCTGTACGGAGACCTTGACCTTTCAGTTATAGACGAACTGCCACCCGGACGCCAAAGCATAAAAACCCGCTGGTTAAAACCGGAACAGCGGAACAGCGCTTATACCTTTATCCGCAAACAGATTCAGGAGGGACGGCAAGCATTTATAATCTGTCCGCTGGTAGAGGAATCCGAAGTTATCCAAGCCAAAGCCGCCACCGCCGAATACGAAACCCTGTCTAGAGAGGTATTCCCCGAATCCAGAGTAGCCCTGCTGCACGGACGCATGAATGCCTCTGAAAAAGAGACCATAATGAGACACTTTAGCGAAGGCGAAATGGACATACTGGTTTCCACTCCGGTGATAGAGGTGGGGATAGACATACCAAACGCCGCTGTAATGCTGGTGGAAAGTGCCGACCGCTTTGGCCTTTCCCAGCTGCATCAGTTCCGGGGACGGGTGGGCAGAGGCACTGAGCAGAGCTACTGCATGTTTCTGGCCGAAAATCCGTCTCTACTGGGGCAGGAACGTTTGTCCATTATAGAAAGCACCCAGGATGGCTTTAAGCTGGCTGAAGAAGACCTGCGGCTACGCGGGCCGGGTGAATTTTTTGGCACCCGCCAGAGCGGCCTGCCAAACCTGCGTATGGCCAGCATATCTGACGTGGGGCTGCTGGAACAGGCACGCAAAGAGGCCACCCGTCTTTTTGAGTTAGACCCGGAGCTTAGCTTGCCCGAAAACGCCCCTCTGGAAGCAGAGGTAAGGCGTGTCTGGCCTAAAAAGAGCGAATGGAGCTAAAGGTAGAGGTTTAAATGATAAACAAATTCTTTATAGATAAAGATGGACCTCTGGGAAGTAGATTTTTTACTGAAGAAAATCAGCCTGACACTGATAAACGCGACCCTTTTCATCACGATAGAGACCGGATATTACACTCAACTGCTTTTCGCCGTCTTCAATATAAAACTCAGGTTTATGCCACACATGAAGGTGATTTATACAGAACACGTATGACGCATACACTTGAAGTAGCCCAAATTGCCAGAGGAATTGCAACTCACTTACAATTGCCAAAGGAGAATGAAAATCTTTGTGAAGCCATTGCTCTAGCCCATGATATAGGTCACTCTCCTTTTGGGCATACGGGTGAAGGCATACTGAACACATTACTTGAGGAGCACGGACGACATTTTGAACATAATGTTCAATCATACCGCATGGTTTCAAGGTTAGAACAAAAATATAGTACCTTCCAAGGTTTCAACCTCACAAAAGCCACCTTGAGTGGCATCATAAGACATCAAACGCCCTTTGATGAAACTAATAAAATAAAAACTGCCATAACAAAAGACATTTCAACCGAGGTTGCAGAATTCTTTGTTAATCCTCAACCTATACTAGAAGCTCAAATAGTAAATCTAGCCGATATGATTGCATATGCCGCCCATGATTCAGAAGATGCACTAGCCGTCGGTCTAATAAACTGGAACGACTTTGAGTCCAAACTTAACGAGGCAGGTATTAAATTTTACTCATCTGCAATTCATGCCCGCTTGTCAAAACGTGAAAATAAGTTCAACCAATCTTTCCCTAATAATCCTGAAACCTTGAAAAAAACAAAAAACAGATGGCTATCATGGGAAATAATCAATCATCTAGTTCAGGAAACAGTGAAAGAAACTACCAATAATCTTAGTTCTCTAGATAACAACGATAAAAATGCTCTGGTCAATCACTCAAAACCTATTGTATGCTTGCCCGAATCTCTGAACAGCGAAATCATATGCTTAGTGAAAGATGTGTTATTCAATAGTGTCTATCAGGATTACAGAGTAAAGATAATGGCAAGCAAAGCTGAACGAATCATCAAAACCCTTTTTGAAGAATATATGGCAAACCCCAAGACCTTACCCAAAATCACTCAAAGCAAACTACCCCCAGAGTTCATATTCGATAAAGGAAAAAGGACGAAAGATCAAACTGCAGAATTAGCACAAGTAGTAGTAGACTTCATCGCTGGAATGACCGATAAGTATGCCATGGACACATACCAAATATTTACTCAGGCCTATGAAAAAACCCTCTAGCCATTATCATCTTCCCATTCTGTGATATAATCTATGTTCCGGTTTAAACCCGAAGAATAAATACTCGGAGTATAGTTTTGAACAGTATCTTAGCTATCAAAAATATTATTATAGAGTCTCTAAGCCAAGCTATGGAAAAAGCCCGTCAGGAGGGGCAGATTCCGGCCCTAAGCGTGGATATAAGCATAGAGCACCCCCAAAAAACCAACTACGGTGACTATGCCACCAGCCTGCCTTTGCGGCTTGCCAAGGCTACCGGGAAACGCCCTATGGAGTTAGCCCAAATACTGGCAAGCTATATTGAAACCGGTTCCGGCATTTCTAAAGTAAGTGTAGCCCCTCCCGGCTTTATAAACTTCACTTTTTCAAAAGAGTGGCTGTGCAGTCTGGTGAAGACCATTCTGACTGAAGCGGGTAGCTACGGCAATATAAATATGGGCGGCGGAAGCCGTGTTCAAATAGAGTTCGTCAGTGCCAATCCCACCGGACCTATTCATATCGGGCACGGGCGGGGAGCAGTGCTGGGCAGTACTCTTTCAAACATACTCAAGGCCGCCGGATATTACGTTGAAGAAGAGTTTTATATCAATGATGCCGGCAGCCAGATAGATGCTTTCAAAAGAACCCTGTTTGCCCGTTACCAGCAGGCTTTGGGTAAAGATGCCGCTGTTCCTCAGGATGGTTATCACGGCCAGTACATGGTAGATTTGGCGGCCGAAATGGTAACAAAATACGGGGATAAGTACCTGCAAATGCCGGCTGACATTGCTCAAAATGACCTGGGCGAAATAGGCATGGCGCGCATGCTTTGCCTTATAAGTGACGACCTGAAAGCTTTGAAGGTGGATTTTGATATCTGGTTTTCAGAGAGGTCTTTATATAGCGGCGGGCAGTACAAAACCGCCATGGATATACTGTCCGGCAACAACTATATTGCCGAAAGAGACAACGCCACTTGGTTCAGCTCCACCCTGCTGGGAGACAGCAAGGACAATGTGATTGTCCGCAGTGACGGCACGCCCACCTATTTTGCTTCTGACATTGCTTATCACTACAACAAGTTTATTGAACGCAAGTTTGACCGGGTTATAAACATCTGGGGGGCAGATCATCAGGGGCATGTTTCCCGCATGAAGGCTATGGTAAGCGCTCTGGGTATCAACCCCGAACGTCTGACTACTCTGCTGTTCCAGATGATTACTTTAAAACGGGGCGGTGAGCTGGTTCGGCTTTCAAAACGCACCGGTGAAATAATAAGCCTGCGTGAGGTTATTGAGGAAGTGGGAGCAGATGCCTGCCGCTTTTTCTTCCTTGCCCGCTCTACTGAAAGCCAGATGGATTTTGATCTGGAACTGGCCAAAAAAGAATCAGCTGAAAATCCGGTATATTATGTACAGTACGCCCATGCCCGCATTTGCAGTATTTTACACCTTGCAGAGGAAAAACAACTGGATTACAGCACCGGTGATACCGATTTACTAGGGGAAGAAGCCGAACTTGAGCTTATCCGCAAGATGGCCGAACTGCCTGAGATCGTGGAGACAGTGTCCCGTACCCTTGAGCCCCACCACCTGACCTATTACGCTCAGGAACTGGCAAATGCTTTCCACCAGTTTTACAAAGACTGCCGGGTAATTTCGGATAACGCCGAATTGACCTGTGCCCGCCTGAAACTGGTAGACGCCAGCCGCATAGTGCTTGCCAGAACGTTGCACCTTATGGGTATGACCTCACCCGAAAGCATGTAGATAACCAACCCGCACCTTCAGATAAAATAAGGGCAGACTCAAAGTAGTCTGCCCTTTGCTTTTGGAGAGTATAATACTAACCGTAAAATAATTTAAAGAGCCAGACAGGTAACTGTGCGGGTAATGCCCTCCACCGCCTGTATCTTGGAGGTAATAAACTCACCCATTTCGGCAAGGGTATCCTGCTCTACTACCGCAATAATATCGTATGGCCCGGTTACCGCATCTATGCTATGTATACCGGAAACTTTCCTCAGGCTGGCGGCTATTTTCTTGGCCTGAGCAGGAGCGGCTTCAATAAGGACAAATGCTTTGGCAGACATATAAACCCCCTCGAATCTCTTTCAGAGACATATTTGAACTGTAATAAGAATACGCTTAATATTTGAATAAGGTAGTCTGTATGCCCTATAATATAACACACTTTTTGTGCATTTTTTATTTTTGTGACAAATTTATAAAATATTTTGACGGAGAGATATTATGACTCAAACGTCTTACGGGTTGCTCAAGGGTAAAAAGGGAATTATATTCGGCCCGCTAAATGAGCAAAGTCTGGGCTGGAAAATAGCCTTGGCCTGCTACCGCGAAGGAGCTGAGTTGGCTATTTCCAATGTGGCCACCGCACTTAAGATGGGCAATACCGCTGACCTGGCCCGGATTTGCGGTCAAGCCCCCCTGCTGGTAGCTGATGCCACCAGTGACGATGAGCTTAAAGCCTTGTTTTCCGAACTGAAAACCACGCTGGGAGAAATAGATTTTATAGTCCATTCGGTGGGCATGAGTGCCAATATCCGAAAGAAAATCCCTTACGAATCAACCAATTATATTTTTTATAACAAAGGGCTTGAAATTTCGGCCATATCCCTCCACAAAATAATCCGATATGCCCTTGAGGCCGGAGTACTCAAAGACAACGGCAGTATACTGGCTCTGACATATATTGGGGCGCAAAGGGTTTTTTCCCAGTACAACGATATGAATGATGCCAAAGCCCTGCTGGAAGCAATTGCCCGAAATTTCGGTTCCCGTCTGGCAGACCGCGGCATACGGGTAAACACTGTTTCCCAGTCACCTACCCGCACTTCGGCCGGTTCCGGGATAAGCAACTTTGACGCCATGTACGAATATGCCAATCTGCTTGCTCCGCTGGGAAATGCAAACGGCGAGGAATGTGCGGATTATGTGGTTACCCTGCTTTCAGACCTTAGCCGCAAGGTAACCATGCAAAACCTTTACCATGACGGCGGGTTCTCCAGTGCAGGCATCTCCGAAAAACTGCTCAAGCTGCTGGAACGTAACCAGCCTGAAGCCGGTGTATAATAGCTTTATCATTTTGAAAGAGAGCACCTAATGGACAAATACTTCAGCCGCCTGATGTTTATATCCGTTTTAGTTTTTCTGGTCAGTTTCTTTATCCATATCCTGCTGGTCAGTTTGTTCGAGATTGATGAAACCTTTTGGGTGATTTTGGGAATGGTGATAGCACCAGCCGGTTTTGCCATTGGGCTTATAGGGCATCTGGTGCTCCGCCTGAAAAACCGGAGTACCAAATAATCCCCTTTCAGGTTTTTAACTTGCATGTAATATAGCCTTAATCTATAATAAACTCTGTTTTGTACGAGGAAGATAGTGCTGCAATATAATGTAGCCCAGCTGCTGAAATCAGTCATCGGTGCCACCCGCATCTACCGGCTGGACGATGAAATAAATCTGGAAGGCAGTCCTATCAGGGTATCGGGTGAGATTACCTTTACCCGTATTGACCGCGGTCTACTGGTGACAGGGGTTCTTGATACCTATATGGACTTGGACTGTGTACGCTGTCTTAGGGAATTCAGTTGCCCGGTCAGCATCCGCCTTGAAGAACGGTTTCTGCCCACCGTAGACGTGGTGCACGGCTTCGAAGTGGACAACTCTGAAGAGCTTGACGCCTTTTTTATTGACGAGCACCATATTCTGGATTTGAGCGAAGTTATCCGCGAAGGTGCTATAATGGCAATACCCATGAAACCTCTGTGCTCCGGTGAGTGCCGCGGTTTTGAATATAAAACGAATACTAATTTAACGGAGTAAAATAATGGCTCTACCTAAAAGAAGACTTTCCCATTCCCGCCAGGGCAATCACCGGGCTCACGTAGCCCTTACCGCCCCGGCTGTAATGGAATGCCCCCAGTGCAACAGCCCCAAGCTCTCTCATCAGGCCTGTTCCGTCTGCGGTACTTACAATGGACGGACTGTGATTGATATGGAAGCTATTGCCAAGAAAAAAGCTGATAAATCCAAGGGTCAGCAGTAGTTTCCGGTTGGTCAGTTTTTAAGGCATGACTGAGATTAAAACAGCTTATGTCTTCCCCGGTCAGGGTGCTCAGTTCGTGGGCATGGGACGGGATTTGTACTCGGAGTTTCATTCCGCCAGAGAGCTTTTTGACCTGGCGGATAAAGCTTTGGGGTTTTCGTTGTCTAAATTATGTTTTGAAGGACCTGAAGAAGACCTGAAGGACACCCGCCACTCCCAGAGTGCCATTGTCTGCCACAGCCTGTCTGCCCTTTCGGCTTTTATAGAAAGCGGCAAATCAAAGCTTCTGCCTGAACCCTCTTTTGTAGCAGGGCATTCACTGGGTGAATATTCGGCTCTGGGTGCAAGCGGAATACTCACCTACGTACAAGCTATTTTACTTGCCCGCAAACGGGGAGAACTCATGGCTGAAGCAGCCGCCAAAACCCCCGGTGCCATGGCCGCCGTTATAGGCATATCCCAAGAAATACTGTCTGATATCTGCCTGAAAACAGGCTGTTACATAGCTAATTTCAATTCTCCCGGACAGCTGGTTATCAGCGGTCTGAAAGAGGCTGTAGACCAAGCATCTGCCCAAGCCACAGCCAGCGGAGCTATGAAAGTAGTAACCCTGCAGGTAAGCGGCGGTTTCCATACCCCTCTCATGTCGCCTGCTTCCACAGGTTTAAAAGAAATGCTGAACTCTATGGATTTTAAGACCGCCCGAATACCGCTGGTGGCCAATACCAGTGCTTGCCCAGTTTCCACCCCGCAGGATGTAAAAGCCGAACTTTATTGCCAACTGACCGGTGGTGTCCAGTGGCAAAAAAGCATAGAGAATATGATTGCAAGCGGGGTAAATACCTTTGTTGAGATTGGGCCGGGTAAAGTACTGGCCGGACTGATAAAAAGAATTAACCGCAGTGTCAGTATCTACAATATAAATGATGCCGCTTCTATCCAGAATTTTAGCGTATAATGGGTAACATGCTTGGTTTAAATGGCAAAGTAGCCCTGATTACCGGCTCCGGCAGGGGCATAGGCAAAGCCATAGCTTTGCGGTTCGCCGAAGCAGGGGCAAAAGTGGTAGTAAACAGTCTGTCTCCCAATGGTGAAGAAACGGCCTCTCAGATACGTTCTCAGGACGGACAGGCCATATTCGTTCAGGCTGATGTAAGCCAAAGTAGCGGGGTAGAAGCCCTTTTCAAAGCCAGTCAGGAAGCCTTTGGCGGAGTGGATATACTGGTAAACAATGCCGGCATAACCCGTGACCAGTTGACCATGCGTCTGTCCGAAGAAGACTGGGACAGTGTAATACAAACCAACTTAAAGAGTGTTTTTTTGTGTTCCAAGGCCGCCCTCCGCCAGATGCTGAAAAACCGCTGGGGACGGATAATAAACCTCAGTTCCATAGTCGGTCTGAAGGGCAACCCGGGGCAGGCTAATTATGCCGCCGCCAAAGCCGGCATTCTGGGATTCAGCTATTCTTTGGCTAAAGAAGTGGCCAGCCGCAATATTACTGTCAATTCCATAGCACCCGGTTTTATAGAAACCGATATGACCGCAGCCCTGTCTGACGAACAAAGACAGGCTATAACAGCCCGAATACCCATGCAAAAACTTGGCACAGTGGAAGATATAGCCGCCTGTGCATTATACTTGGCACAAGAAGATGCCAAATACATTACCGGACAGGTAATTTGCCTGGACGGCGGTATGTCTATAATATAAGCGAGTAAAAAGTGACGACCAGCAGACGCAAAGCACGTGAAATAGTCCTTCAGGCTCTGTACGAACAAGACCTGGCAGGGCATAATGCCGAGGATGTTTTAAAACGCCTTTTAACCGAAAACCCCCAGACTGAAGAAAACGTAGAGTTTATTTTCAGGCTGACAAATGCCGTAGTCAAGCACAAGGACTTACTGGATGAAAATATCCGCCAGTTTGCCTCTGCCTGGCCGGTGGAACAGCTTTCATATATTGACCGGAATGTACTCCGGCTGGCTATTTTTGAAATTATCCATGAAAATGATGTACCGGTTAAAGTAGCTATCAACGAAGCAGTTGAACTTGCCAAATCATTTGGGGGCAACTCTTCTGCCAGATTTATAAACGGGGTTCTCAGTTCTGTCAGCAAAGCTCTGGCAGATACAGCAAACCAACGGGAGGAGTGAAGTAGTGGCAACGGTTTTTGAAAGAGTAAAAAAAGTTAGTGTTGAGCAGTTGGGCGCCGAAGAAAAAGATGTGGTGCTTACTGCCAGTTTTGCAGATGACCTGGGGGCAGATTCTCTGGATCAGGTAGAACTTATAATGGCACTGGAGACCGAATTCGGTACTCCCGAAACCAAGTTTGAGATACCTGATACTGACGCTGAAAAATTAAAGACGGTGCAGGCTGTAGTGGACTACTTGAAGTCCAAAGGCATAAAAGACAGCTAATACCGCCTCTAATACCACCAGATTCAAACAGTTTTTAAATTTATAGCCGAAATCCGGTCCGGGCATTTTATTGCCTGTTACAGCTGATACTCTGAAATTTCGGATACCAAGATGTTTGCCGTTAAAAACGGGTAAACGGTATAGTGGGTTGTTACCTGAAAAAGACCAAGCCTAAGGGGTAACCCCTGCCCTGCCAGACGGCTAAGACGTTTTACCCCCCCCTAAAAGAGCCTATATATAGGTCAGATTTGGATTGAGACAGCCCTCAGGCGGTGTCCTGCCCGAACTTGCACCCCGTATAACGTTCTAAAACTTTGCGGAAATGATAGCCGTAAATGGATAGGGTAACTGCCAGAGGAAATGCCTTGGGATTTTTTATCAGGGTAGAGCCCAACAACCGCCAATAATACTTCCGGCTGTTGTCCACAATACCCAGATGCCACACAGACCGCATAAATGCCCTTAGCCTCTGGGCTGATATCGGTTTCACCCGCCCTTTGGGTTTGGGATGATATCTGGATATAAGTACAGCTACCCGCTGGTAATATTCGCGGGGGGCATATATGGCTGAGAGCACCCGGTTATAACCGTTTATAAGCACTTCGGTCTTCATGCGGGGTACGAAGTTCAAACTGCAATCTGTATTATCTCCCCGAAAATCTTCCAGCAGACGTTTTTCCTTCTTAAGCCTGTTCCACAAACGGGTGCCTCTGGGGGCATTTAAAAGCCCGACCATGGCAGTCACAATGCCGCTTTGCTGAATGAAATTTATCTGGGCACGGAAAATAGAAGCCGGGTCACTGTCAAAACCCAGTATGAAACCGCCCTGAACCTGAATACCGGCCTGCTGGATTTTCTCAATTGAAACCAGCATATCCCTATTGGCATTCTGGTGCTTGGAACATTCCGCTAAACTTTCGGCATTGGGTGTTTCCACTCCCACAAATACGGTATCAAAGCCTGCTTCTACCATCAGGTGAAGCAGTTCATCATCGTCTGCCAGATTTATAGAAACCTCGGTATTAAATGAAAAGGGGTAACCCTTTCGTTTCTGCCAGGCTATGACTGCCGGCAATATGTCGGCCTTGAGTTTATTTTTGTTGCCTATAAAGTTGTCATCTACAAAGAAAACTCCCGAACGCCAGCCGGACTGGTACAGGGCATTAAGTTCAGCCAGAACCTGCACACGGTCTTTTGAACGGGGAACACGGCCGTTTAGGACTACAATATCACAAAACTCACAGTTAAACGGGCAACCCCGCGAATACTGAAGGCTCATGGAGGAATATTCTTTTGACTTTACCAGCTTCCAGAGGGGTATGGGTGTTCGGGTAAGGTCTGACTTTTCTTTTTCGGGGTATACCGCTGCCGCTTTTCCCTCTTCCAAATCACGCACAAAACCTGCCAGAGAGTTTTCCACTTCCCCCAGCAACAAATGGTCTATGCCCTTCAGGGTTTCAGCCTCAGCCGTAAAGTAAGGCCCTCCGGCCACTACTTTTTTACCCAGAGCATGGCAGCGGTCTATACATTCGTGGGCGGATTTTTGCTGAACTGCCATAGCGCTTATAAAGACGTAATCTGCCGCCAGTATATCTTTATCCATCAGGTTTTCAATATTAAGGTCTACCAGTTTCTTTTGCCAGCCATCCGGCAGCATGGCGGCAAGAGTCAGAAGACCCAACGGCGGAAAAGAGGCTTTTTTAGAAACAAACTTTAAGGCATGCTTGAAGCTCCAGAATGTGTCGGGATAACGTGGGTAAAGGAGTAAAATTTTCATCTGAATCTCCTGACAGAGGATATTTGAATATTTTGAATAATATCATAAATTTTATTCATTTTAAACCCTGCCTACCCCAATCGCCAGATTACCTCTTCCAGTACCTCTTTCCATTTATCACCAATTTTTTGAAACTCTATAGCCACCTGATTACGCCCTGCGATAACCCCTGCCCGAAGCGGTTCAAGCAAAGACTTGTTTATTATCAGCCCGCCCAGCATCCGCACCACTATCTGGCTGCCTTCGGTTACTATAGTATCCACGTGGGCTTTTTTAGCCAGCAGACGCAGACGGATTGAATAAAGCAGGTTTTCAAGTTCCGGCGGCATTGCCCCGAACCGGTCTGCCAGTTCCTTTTCTTTTTCCTGAACTCCTGCCAGACTGGTTAAAGCCGATAACTGCTGGTAGATGGAAAGCCTGAGATCCAGGTCCTGAATATAATATTCGGGTATAAATGCATCCAGAGGTAAATCCAGCTTGGGGGCAGGCATGTTCTTGAGGCGTATTTCCTCTTTTGAAAGCCCGCTGCCCGTAGCTTTCAGCCCGGCCACAGCCTCTGACAGCATCTGGGTATACAGATTGAAACCGACTGAATTTATATACCCTGACTGTTTTACCCCAAGCAGTGTTCCCGCACCCCGTATCTCCAAGTCTTTCATAGCAATGCCGTAGCCTGCCCCCAGTTCAGCTGCCTCATAGATAGTTTTCAGGCGTTTCTCAGCATCGCCGCTAAGGCGTTTTTCTTTTTCATACAGGAAATAGGCATATGCCAGCTGAGAACTCCGCCCCACCCTTCCCCGCAACTGGTAAAGCTGGGTAAGCCCGAAGCGGTCTGCCCGGTTTATGATAAGGGTATTGGCATTCGGCACATCCACCCCGGATTCTATTATGGTGGTACATACCAGCACATCCAGTTCATGCCGCACAAAATCAGCCATTACGGCCGCCAGTTTTTCTTCAGCCATCTGCCCGTGCCCGATACCTATGCGGGCTTCGGGAACAAGCTGCTGGATACGTTCTGCCAGCAAATTTATGCCCATCACCCGGTTATTCACAAAAAATACCTGCCCGTTTCTTTCCATTTCCCGCAGTATAGCTTCACGTATCAGCCGTTCATCAAAAGCGGCTACTACGGTCTTTATAGGCAGGCGTTCACCGGGCGGAGTTTCGATAATACTCATATCCCGCACTCCCACCATGGACATGTGCAAAGTACGGGGTATGGGGGTAGCGCTAAGGGTAAGCACATCTACCTGGGCACGCAGTTTCTTGAAAAATTCCTTGTGGGCTACCCCGAAGCGTTGCTCTTCATCTATAACTACTAATCCCAAGTCTTTAAACTTTATATCTGCCTGAAGCAGGCGGTGAGTACCTATGCAGATATCCACCTCGCCTTTTTCCAGATTTTCAACCACTTCTTTCTGTTCGGACTGGCTGCGGAAGCGGCTTAGCACCTCTACTTTTACCGGAAAAGTGGCCAGCCGTTCACGAAAAGTAGTGTAATGCTGCTGGGCAAGCACAGTAGTAGGTACTAAAACTGCTACCTGCTTGCCATCCATAACCGCTTTGAAAGCCGCCCTTATAGCTACCTCGGTTTTACCGTAGCCCACGTCCCCCAGTATAAGCCTGTCCATAGGGCGGGTTTTTTCCATGTCTTCTTTGACATCGTACAGGGCCTTCAGCTGGTCAGGTGTTTCCACATAGGAGAACGATGCTTCCATCTCCTGTTGCCAGACGGTGTCTGCCGAAAAAGCATAGCCGCTGGCCAGTTCACGTTTGGCGTAAATCTCAAGGAGCTCACGGGCAGTCTCTTCCGCGGATTCACTGGCCTTTTCTTTAGCCCTTTGCCATTCCTGAGTACCCAGCCGGTGCAAAGACGGGGGTTCATCCCCACTACCTATAAAACGGTTTACCCTGTCCATCTGGTCTGTGGGTACATAGAGTTTGTCGCCGCCGGCATACTGGAGTATCAGGTATTCTTTATCCATGCCGTCACGGTTCATATGGCTGACCCCGCTGAACAGGGCTACCCCGTGGTCTATATGCACCACAAATTCACCCGGCTTTATATCCAGCACCACTCCCTTGCGGGCAACCGGACGTTTGGAGGGCAAACGCCGCTGTTTTACAAAACCAAAAAGTTCGGCATCGGTAAATACGTGCAAGCTACCGCTTAAACTCCAGCCCGCACCCAATATCCCTTGAACAAGGCTTAGGCTGGCAGACGGAGGGGTTTTTAAAATATCTGTTTGAACATTTGTGGAAATACCCTCTTCCGCCAGAAGCTCGGTCAAACGGGCGGCCTGATGGCTGACTATAACCACCCTGCCTGCGTGCCCTTTCAGTTCCGGCAGTTTCTCATACAAACTGGTTAAACGCCCCACATAATTATCCGGAGAAGCAAAATCCAGCTTCAGAGACTCACTCTCCCGCCCGAAAGAGGCCATAATAAGCCTCTTTTTGGTTTTTAGCATTTCAGATATCTCTGCCCAGCTGAAATACGGGCGGGGATAAACGGAAGGAAGCTCACCTTGTGACAGACGGTCTGAGCGCAGTTCTTCGGCTTCTTTATCCAGATGAAAAGCCGCCTGCTCTATAGAGGCAGGCTCATCCAGCACTACCAGAGCATCCGCCGGCAGATAATCAAGTATGCTTGAGGTATTGAAAAGAGGGGCAAAAAATTCCGGGTATTCCGGTTTTAAACCCTCCTGCAAGTGTTTTATATCTGCCGACAGAGTGCGGCTGAATTCAGGATTAAGGTTATCAGTGAGCAAAGCATCCAGCTTGTTTTTAAGCTCTTGACGGGGCAACTGCCCCAGATGAAAAATTTCACTTGCGGGGCTGATGGTAAGCTCGTTTACTTGCTTTCCCGAACGCTGGCTTTGAGGGTCAAAATTACGCAAACTTTCCAGCGTATTGCCGAAAAATTCCAGCCTTACCGGGTTATCTTCGGTATGGGGGAAGATATCCAGTATCCCGCCCCGATGTGAATATGTTCCCGGCATTTCTACTATGCTTTCCTGACGGTATCCCAGTTGCTGAAAATGGCAAATAAGATTCTGGGGTTCTGTTTCCAATCCCGTCCAGACCTGCACAAAAGACTGCTCAAATACTTTGGGGAATATATACCGCTGAAGCAGAGCCGGCACAGCTGTAACTATTATCCGGACATCTCCACTCCGGATAAAACCGCCCAAAATGCCTGCCAGACGCATTTTTTCCAGTGAGGAATTACGGTCTGAAACTGCCCTCTGGTAAGGCAACAGGCTGGGGTCAGGCAAAAACCCCGGCTCTTCCCCGCTGTAAGCGGCTATCTGTTCCAGTAGTTCCCGTGCCCGCTCCGGCTGTGAAGTGATAACCAGCATGGGGCATTTAAGCTTGCGGTATACCGCCGCCAAACTGAAACCCCTCCCCGCATCTAAAACAGAAATATCAGCTTCACCCCTGTCTAAAGATTCAAACAGGCTGTTAAATGAAGGACTTTGGTCTATGAGAGGCAACAAACCGCTAAGGTTCAATATATTCTCCAAACACATTTAGGGGCTTACCGTTAGAGGTAGCCCCGTTTGGAAATTGTATCACCGAAAGCACCCGCCCTCAAGTCAGGTGCAATATATACGGGGTAATCCTTGTTCTGGCTTAACTTGCTTGCTATAATGACTTATTTATGAACGAAAATTGTTATAAACGGGTTGTAATAAAGTTGGGCACCAGTCTGCTCACCGGCGGCACAGGCAAGCTTGACCATGAGCGCATGGCTGACCTGTGCCAACAGATAGCTGAACTGACCCGCCTGGGTACTGAGATAGTTATAGTTTCTTCGGGGGCTATTGCCGCCGGACGCTCTAAAATGGGTATCCGCCACATTCCGAAAGATGTTCCTTTTAAACAAGTGCTGGCCGCCATAGGCCAGAGCCAGCTTATGAATTATTATGACCAGTTATTCAGTCCTCACGGGCTGACGGTTGCCCAAGGTCTGCTGACCAAAAGTGACCTGTCTGACCGTTCGGGTTACCTCAACGCCCGAAATACCCTGCTGGCTTTGATGGAACTGGGAGTTATAACCATTGTCAATGAAAATGACGTGGTAGCAATAGATGAAATCCAGCAAGCCAAATTTGGGGATAATGACAATCTGTCGGCCATGGTAGCCAACCTGATAGAGGCTGATTTACTGCTGATACTGACCAATATCCGCGGGCTTTACACCTCAGACCCTACTCTCCACCCTGAAGCTACCTTGATAACCGAGGTCAAAGAGATTACCGAAGAACTGGAGCAACTGGCCGCCGGCAGCTCAAACAAGCTGGGTACAGGCGGAATGGTAACCAAACTGGAAGCCGCCAGACTGGCCACATCTTCAGGGGTAACCGCCATTATTGCAGACGGGCATATACCGGATATTATTCTCAAACTGGCGAATGGTGAAAATGAAGGCACCCGTTTTATACCTTCACTGCACAAGCCGGATAGCCGCCAGCGCTGGATGATGAGCGGGCTTTGCACCCGCGGCAGCATCTGTGTAGATGACGGGGCAGCCAAAGCACTAAGAGAAAACCAGAAAAGCCTGCTGGCCGCCGGAGTGCAACAGGCCGAAGGCAAATTCGGGCGGGGTGATATTGTAAAGCTTACCGACAGCCACGGAAAACGGCTGGGTTATGGCATAACCAATTACTCTTCAGATGATATTTCCAAAATAAAAGGCCTTCACTCACAGGAACTAAACGCCGTTTTAGGGGGCAACCAAGGCCCTGAAGTAATACACCGCAATAATCTGGTGGTAATTTAACGGAGGTAGGTCATGGCACTGGGCAATATATACCAGGGAGACCAGTTGATAGGAGAGGTAGAATATACCTTTCAGGATAATTCTGATTCCCGCTGGTGGGGAGAACTGGTCTTCACTGAATACCACAAAGTAGCTGACGGTGGTGGTTACTCTATCCGCACCGAGGATGGAAAACAAGGGCGCTGCACCCTTAAAAAGAAGCTGAACAAGGCCGTTTACGGCATGCCCTCACGCCATTTCTATCTCTTTCAGGGCATGAGCCTGCTTAAAACCCAGTGAGCATTAAATACACCAGCGGCTTGGGCCATATTTACCTTAAAGAGGTGGACAAACCACTGGCAGATGTCCAGTATAACCTCATGGAAACCAACTCCAGCCAATATACATCCGCCAAGTGGTGGGGAGAGATAACCTCCTCTAAAGAGCTAAAACCGGCTGAATATATTTTTGAGGCTGAAGACGGGCGTAAAGGCAGCGTGGTAATCAGCCTGACTACCCCACCCGGACGCAAACTTCCCAAATACCGTTATCTGGTTAACGGGCGTGGTTCACTGGGAAACCTGCATAACAAACGCGATCAAAAAAAGCCCGGCACGTTTTAGAAACAGCACCGGGCTTTTTAATAACCAATTATTTATAAACTAAAAGAAGTATGAGGATGACGGGCGGTCTTCAAGGAATATTGTTATAGTCCTCTCAACTCCACCCCTCTTTATCTGCAAAACTACCGTCTCACCTGATTCCATCCTCCAGAGAATTCTGAGCAGGTCTGAAAAAGAGGTGACTGCCTTTCCGTCAAACTGGTAAATAACGTCACCATCCCTCAAACCGGCAAGGTCTGCCGGGCTGCCGTGTTCAACATCCAACACCTCAACCCCGTTTGATTCGGTAGCACCGCTAAATCCCGGTATATCATCATAATAGTCATCAACATCTATCCCCAGATACGGATGACTGATGCTGCCGTCTGCTACCAAGCTTTCATAAATCTGCTCGGCGGTAGCCACATTTATAGCAAAACCCATATTTTGGGCATCTAAAATACCGGCACTATTTATACCGATAATTTCACCTTTGAGGTTTATCATAGGCCCGCCGGAATTGCCCGGATTTATAGCCGCATCTGTCTGGATTACGTCAAAATAAGGCGTTTCATCTATAAAAAACCAGTTCTCCAGATTACTTACGATACCGGCAGTGACCGTCATACCGCCATCAGTGGGAGATATGCTTAACGGATAACCAAGAGCAACAACAGTATCACCCATTTTAAGGGTGCTTGGGTCACCGAAAGATGCCGCCTGCAGACCGTTTGCCTTTATTTTAACTACGGCCACATCCATAAAATCATCTATCCAGAAATCCTCAGCCGTATAAACTTGTTTATTGGGCAAGATTACGGTCACATTGGTGGCGTTTTCCACCACATGGCGGTTAGTAAGTATATAGCCGCGGCTATCCATAATAGTCCCTGAACCGGAAACAGTACCTCTTTCACCGGTAGACCGGTCATAATAATCTACTTCTATGTACACCACCGACGCCATAACAGAGGCAATAGCATCCACTTGTGCCGTAGAAAGTTTTAAAAGCTCGCCGATTTGCCCATCCAAAGTAGCTAAATGCCCGTTTACTGCCGTCAGCTGGCTCTTAAGCGTATTTATATCCGTACCGGCTTGACTAAGCTGGCTTTGCAGAGACGAGATCTGCCCCTGGGCAGTCTGCAACTGGTCTTTCTGGTCAAGCAGGAGAATAGTGTTAAACGCACTTACCCCTATCAGTACCAAACTGAGTAATACTCCTATCCATTTCTGGGCGGTAGTCATACCTGCTCCTCCTTTAGATTATCTAATATATAATAATAGCTTCTTCGGGCATATTGGGAAAGGGATGTTCATTTATAAATTTTTCAGCCTTATATGTATAAAGCAAGAAAACTGATAATATCACTAACCGGTATTACCAGATTAATATCTTCTATGTCCTCACCATAGGGTACTATCCCGGCAGAGGGTATACCTATCATAAGTCCATCCATATTCACCATGCAACCGCCGGAGTTGCCGGGGTTTACGGCTGCATCTGTCTGAACATACAAATAACCTTCATAGGTACGCATAGCCGAAACAATACCTTTGGTAAAAGTAGCCGGACCAGCCAAATCAGTCCCTAAAGGGAACCCGGCCGCCACCACGTCCATACCCACTTTGATATCAGCCATAGTGGACAAAGTAACAGTAGGAAATTCCTGGCCGCTAGTAGCACTCATAAGCAGCAAAGCCACATCCCGGCCCGTATCACTGCCTACCACACTGGCCGAATATATAGCACCGCTCATCAGGGTTACCCTGATAGTGGTTGCCCCTTCAATAACATGGTAATTGGTCAGTATATAACCCCGATTATCAACAATAGTGCCTGAGCCGGAGGCAGAAAAATTCCTGCCGCTTACATCTACCCGCACTATAGCCGGTTCAATCAGACTGACCACATCCGAAACCGCACAGGCATGACAGGTAAGGTCTGTATTTACCTGCTGAAGCTGGCTTTGGACAGTTGAAAGGTCTTGCTGCAGGCCGGCAATATCGCCGCCAAGGCCACTAAGTGAAGCCAAACTTTGGGTTAAAGAATCTATCTTGGTTTCAGCTTGACTAAGCTGGTCAGATTTCTGAAAAAGCATAGCGGTATTAAATCCGGTAACCACCACCAGAAGTGCAATAACAGCTATACTTATCCAGCGGGATTTGACACCTTCCATGGCTCTCCTCCGTAATATTCAATTCGGTCTTCAATATCTTTATCATAACTCTTTCAAAACCTAAAATGGGAAAATCAAAAAAATTATTTACCCTGCTGGTATTTAGTATCCTTTCCCATCCAATCCTTGAAACCGGAAAGGGCTGAAGAATATTCTTCAGCCCTTTGTTTATACCGCATATCCCGGTTGCATCAAGTAGACTTTTTAAAATACACCCCGGCCGCATCCGCAATAAAAGCGGCCAGTTCAGGATGAATCTTGTCAAAAAATGCCTTGAATTCCGGGTCATCACGGTAGCCTATGGCTAGACCCAGCAAACCTTCATCTGTGTAATGAGCAAAGTTTTCCAGCCATATCCGCCATTTGTTTATCAGTTCTTGTGACTCCCGGTGGGCAGGGCCGTTAGGTATATTTTTAGCCATATTCTCAAATATGGTTTGCCCTTGGGCCTGAAGCTCTGCCATTTTGGTTTTGCCCATTTTTACTACCATTTCCTCTGAACGCCTAACTGTTTCTTCTCCATACCTGCGGCGGGCTTCACTGCGGTAGTAATCAATCTTCTCCTGCGAAAGCCCCTGATAATATTCGTTTATTTCCATCTCTATTTTCCCTTCCAGACTGGATATAGTTTTTTGAACGGTCTTCTGCAAATCTTCCAGCTGTTTTCCCTTATCCTGTAGCAAACCGCTCTGCCGGCGCAGGTTTTCAAGAAGGCTTGTACCCGGTTCATCAACCAGCAGTTTTATGCCTTCCAGCGAAAACCCCAGCTCACGGTAAAATAATACCTGCTGAAGACGCAAAGCCTCTTCCCTGCCATACAGCCTGTATCCGGCGGCAGTATAACTGCGGGGTTTCAGTAAACCGTTAACATCATAAAAATGCAGAGTGCGTATACTCACCCCTGCCATTTTGGAGAGTTCACCAACTGTGTGTAGTTTTTCCATAACACCATGATAAACCATTACCTTAGGTAATGGTCAAGAGGGTCAAACAATAATTTTAATCTTGCCATTTCTAAGCTTAAAGTTTAATATTTGTGTATTACCACGGCTTAAAGGAGAAATGATGGAAAAAGCACTGCTGGAAATAGAAGAAAAAGCCCGTTTAGCCAGAGCCGCTTCCCGCCCTTTAAGCTATGCTTCATCTGCCCAAAAAGACGCCGCCCTTAAAAATATTGCCCGTTGCCTGCTGGATAACGGTCCTGCCATACTGGAAGCCAATTTGAAAGACCAGAACGAAGCCAAAGCTTCAGGTATGCTCCCCGCCATGCTTGACCGCCTGATTATAGACCAGAGCCGTCTGGAGGGAATTGCCAAAGATACACTCGCTATCGCCGCCCTGCCAGACCCGGTGGGTGAAATATTTGATATGAACACCATGCCCAACGGGCTGATTATCGGTAAAAAACGGGTACCGCTGGGCGTGATTGCGGCTATTTACGAAAGCCGCCCCAACGTTACAGTGGATATTGCCAGTTTGTGCCTGAAAGCCGGAAATGCGGTTATTCTGCGAGGCGGCAAGGAAACTATCCATTCAAATACCATTCTGGCTAAGCTTATCCGACAGGCGGTTGAACAGGCAGGATTACCCAAAGAAGCTGTCCAGTTTATGGAAAATACTGACCGTAATCTGGTAAACCACCTGCTCAAGCTTTCAGATCAGATAGATTTGGTGATACCCAGAGGCGGAGCCGGACTTATTAGTTATGTTAAACAAAACTCTTTTATACCGGTGGTTGCCGGCGGCATAGGGGTAGTGCATGTTTATGTAGATGCCGATGCCAAAGTAACTGATGCGGTAAATATAGCTTACAACTCCAAAGTACAGCGTCCCACCGTCTGCAACGCCATGGACACCCTGCTGGTGCACAAAGATATAGCACCTGTTTTCCTGCCTGCTGTTGCCGCCGAATGGAGCAAGGCCGGAGTGGAAATACGGGCAGATGAGGCCGCCTTGAAAATACTGGAAAACACCTTCGGTTGTAAGCTCATACCCGCCACCCCGGATGACTGGGGCAAGGAATTTCTGGCACTGATTGCGGCGGTGAAAGTGGTAGACAGTCTGGATGAAGCCCTTTCCCATATTGCCAGATACGGCTCAGGGCATACCGAAAGCATAGTTACCCAGAACTATACTTCTTCACAGCGTTTCCTTAACGAAGTAGATGCGGCCGCAGTTATGGTAAATGCCTCCACCCGCTTTACAGATGGCTCGCAATTCGGGCTGGGAGCGGAACTGGGTATCAGCACCCAAAAGATGCATGCCCGTGGCCCGATGGGGCTTAAAGAGATAACCAGCTACAAATGGATAGTCTACGGTAGCGGGCAGATAAGGGGATAGGATACCTTTCTGTCTCTATTACCCGAATATAGTTTAAAGGGGGCGTAAAGCCCCCCTTTTTAATATCTGCTATTTAATCGGCTAAAGCTGAGGCTGGGTAATACCCTTCTGAATATCAAAAAGCTGTCTGATACCGGCTTCGCCCAGTTTGAGTACCTGATCAAGAGTATCACGGGAGAAGGCC
>NZ_JBAZDW010000005.1:0-43499 GCF_041654235.1 Dehalococcoides sp.
AGAAAAGGGGTATCAAACCCCCGAAAGTTGGTGGGCTTGGCAGTTGTATTTATATTCGTGTCCTGCCGAAGCAGTAAAGCCACACCCCATGCCCCGGTTATTTCCGGCCGGGGAGGGACTATCAGTGAAAAGCCCAGTTCTTCTTCAAAGGCTTTCTTCATGGCAGGGTTTCGGGCAACTCCTCCCTGAAAAACTACCGGCTGGCGGATTTCTTTGTGAAGCCCCAGGTCATTTAAATAATTTCTGGCAAGAGCTTTACATAAACCATAAACAATATCCGGACGGCTACTGCCGGTCTGCTGGAAGTGAATCATATCTGATTCAACAAATACAGTACAGCGGCCTTTCAGTTCAATGGGGTTTTGGCTAAGCTGAGCCAGTTGACCCATTTCCTCCAGTGAGAGATCCAGACGGCGGGACTGGTGTTCCAGAAAACTGCCGGTGCCGGCGGCGCAGATGGTATTCATGGCAAAATCCACTACAAAACCGTTTTCCAACAGTATAAGTTTACTGTCCTGCCCGCCAATTTCTATCACCGTTTTCACTTCTGGTATCAGGTGGGCGGCAGCTTTGGCCTGTGAGCTGATTTCGTTTTTTAGCATATCCGCACCCACTGTTTCGGCTACCAGTTCACGGGCACTGCCTGTCACCGCCACCCCCAGCACCCCAGTGCTTTCCGGTAAACGGGACTGCAATTGCCTTAGTGCCAGTCTAAGGGTATTTAACGGATCTCCGGCGGTAGGCAGATATACCCAGTCTGTCAGTTCAGCAGATGGTGACAGGCATATTACTTTTGTAGATACAGAACCGCTATCAATACCCAGAAAAATGTTCATCTAAATAACCTATGGCCGAAAGGGTTCAAGCAGACGGCCGGGTAGATTTTTGAAACTCTATTTTTACTTTATCCAGATTGGTTGAGTTACTAAATAAATCGGCTGCGGTCATAGCCATAGCCTTGGCGGCATCCAGCGCACCCTTTAGACCGTTCACCGAACAGGCAGCGGATGCAAATTCTTCCGTGTGTCCGGAGACTTCTTTGCGGGTAATGGCATAATATCCGTGCAGGCTTGGCAAAATCTGGCTGACATTGCCCATATCGGTACTGCCAAAATTCATATCCGGGTCTTCAAGCAGAGTTTTCCGACCAAGCAGATCCATGTTTTTTACATATAAATTTGCCAGTGCCAAGTTGTTATTCATGGGTGCATATATGGATTTATCAAAGCGGTACTCCAAACGGGCACCGGTAGCTTGGGCGGCAGACTTGAAGCAGTCCAGTACCCTGTCCATCAGCTCTTTCAGGTAGGGCATAGTTTGAGAACGTATCAGAAAAGTGCCGGCGGAATGTCCGGGTACGATATTGGCAGCTTCACCTCCATCGGTAATAATGCCGTGAATGCGGGCGCTGGGCTCTATATGCTGGCGGAGTGAATTCAGACTGGTATAAGCCAGTACTATGGCATCAAGTGCGTTTATGCCTTTGTCAGGGTGGGCGGCGGCATGAGCCTCTTTACCGAAATACTCCACATTCAGGGTAACACAGGCAAGTGCTTGGGTAGTGGCAATATCTTCATTACCGGGGTGGGCTATGAGAGCCGCGTCCAGTTCTTTAAATACCCCTTTTTCCACCATCTGTATTTTGCCTCCGCTAAGTTCTTCAGCCGGAGTGCCTATCAGACAAACAGTCCCCCCGTAAAGCTTGGCAGCCAGACAGGAGGCTACGGCTGCACCTGCCGCCGAGGTGGCAATAAGGTTATGGCCGCAGGCATGTCCCAGTTGGGGCAGGGCGTCATATTCAGCCAGAAAACCTATAACCGGTGTGCCATGACCAAAAGTGGCTTTAAAGGCAGTATTAAGGCCGCCTATGTTTTTTTCAATGCTGAAATTTTGGCTGGACAGATATTCACAAAGCCATTCTACTGCTTTATGTTCCTGATAGCCCAGCTCCGGGTTGGCATGCAGCTTCAGAGACAGCTCTTCCAAACTGCCTTTTTCAGTGTTAATCATTTTAATGATGGCACTTTTGGTATCGGCAAGATTGTTATCTGACATTGGCCTGATTATATCCCAAACCAGCCCGAAATACCATTTGCTGGCCCACCGGAGAGGATTAAAATGTGTTTTTTAACCGTTTCGGCAAGGATGGATTAGGCTATTTGGAGCTTTAATGGGGGTTTGGTCTTGGCTTGTTTAGCATTATGGTGTAAAATATTAGAACACATGTTTTGATTTGGTTAGCTAATAAATGAACAGGAGACCTTGCCGGTGGCTCAGGAATATATAAAAATTAAAGGTGCCCGCGAACACAACCTCAAAAACATAGATGTCCAAATTCCCCGTGACAAACTGGTGGTTGTGACCGGGCTTTCAGGGTCAGGTAAGAGCTCTTTGGCTTTTGATACCGTTTATGCCGAAGGGCAGCGCCGCTATATGGAGTCTCTTTCCTCTTATGCCCGCCAGTTTCTGGGCAGAATGGAAAAACCGGACGTAGACCATATAGAGGGGCTTTCACCGGCTATCGCCATTGACCAGAAAGGGGTCAGCCACAACCCCCGTTCCACAGTAGGCACAGTGACTGAAATATATGATTACCTGCGTTTGCTGTTTGCCCGTACCGGCCACCCTCATTGCCCGGAGTGCGGCAAGGAGATTTCTGCCCAGAGTGTGGAACAGATAACCGATGCAGTCCAGCTGTTACCTGAGGGTGCCAAGATACTCATTCTGGGACCGCTGGTAAGGGGACGCAAGGGTGAGTATACCCAGATGTTTAAAGACCTCCGCAAATCAGGCTACGCCAGAGTTAGGGTGGACGGGCAGATTAAAGATTTGTCCGAAGATATAGAACTGGATAAAAACAAAAAACATGATATAGAAGCGGTGGTAGACCGTCTGGTGGTTGGTCAGGCGGGCTCACAGGGACGTGTTGCGGATTCGGTTGAAACTGCTCTGAAGCTGGGCGGGGGGCTGGTGGTAATATCGGTGGTGGACGGGCAGGATATGCTTTTTTCCGAAAAATTTTCCTGTGCGGATTGCGGTGTAAGCCTGGGTGAAATAGAACCCCGAACTTTTAGTTTCAATACTCCCCATGGCGCCTGCCAGACGTGTATGGGGCTGGGTGCCAAGATGGAGCTTGACCCTGAGCTGATTATACCGGACAAAAATCTGTCTCTGGCGGACGGGGCTATCAGTCCTTATCAGAACCAGAACTGGTACTTCGGACAGGTGGAAGATTTGGCCCGCAGGGCGGGTTTTTCGCTCAACAAGCCTGTTTCCACTTTTACTCCTGAACAAATGCAGTTATTGCTCTACGGTGAGGGTGGTGATATTCATAAATACCGCAACCGCTACGGGCGTGTAAGGGAATACACCAGTGGTTTTGAAGGGGTTATACCCCGTCTGGACAGACTTTACCGTGATAGTGAGTCTCAGGGAGTACGGGAGAGTATTGAAAAATATATGCTGGCTAGCCCCTGTCAGGCTTGCGGCGGCAAAAGGCTTCGCAAGGAAGCCCTGTCAGTAAAGATAGGCGAACGCAACATTGCCGATGTGGCGGGTATGTCCGTAGATGAACAGTTTAAATGGGCAAATGAACTGGCTGGCAAAAATACCCTGTTTAGCAAACGGGAACAGCTTATAGCCGCCCAGATACTCAAAGAGATACGTTCACGTTTGGGGTTCTTAAATAATGTGGGTCTGGAGTATTTAACTATAGACCGTATTGCCGGAACCTTATCCGGCGGTGAGGCCCAGCGGATACGTTTGGCCTCACAGATTGGCTCCGGCCTGATGGGGGTGCTATACGTTTGTGACGAACCTACCATAGGCTTGCACCCGGCAGATGATACCCGTCTGGTGGAAACCCTGCAGAAACTGCGTGATTTGGGCAATACCATACTGGTAGTGGAGCACGATGAATCTGTGATGAGGGCGGCGGACTATATTATAGATATGGGGCCGGGGGCGGGTGAACACGGCGGGCGGGTAGTGGCTACCGGCAATATCAGCGAAATAATGCAAAACCCGGCTTCACTTACCGGCCAGTATCTATCCGGCGCCAAGGTAATACCTGTGCCCGAAAAACGGCGGGATGGTAACGGGCAGGAACTGCTCATACAGGGTGCCCGCCAGAATAATCTTAAAAATATAGACGTACATATCCCTCTGGGCAAGCTGGTTTGCGTCAGCGGCGTTTCCGGCAGTGGCAAGTCCACTCTGGTTACCGATATTCTTTTCAAACATCTGGCTCAGGTATTTTACGGGGCTAAAGACAGGGCCGGCGGGTCAGATTCTATAACCGGCACGGAGCACATTGACAAGATAATAGAAATAAATCAGTCGCCCATCGGGCGGACACCCCGTTCAAATCCGGCTACCTATACAGGGGCATTTACCAATATACGGGAATTGTTTGCGTCAGTGCCCGAATCCAAGGTAAAGGGTTACGGGCCGGGGCGGTTTTCATTTAACATAAAAGGTGGACGCTGCGAAACCTGTGGCGGAGAGGGTTATATCCAGATAGAAATGCAATTTCTGCCGGATGTGACTGTTCCCTGTGAAGTTTGCCACGGGGCACGTTATAACCGCGAAGTGCTGGAGATAAAATTTAAAGATAAAAACATTGCAGACGTACTGGATATGACAGTGGACAGGGCGCTGGAGTTTTTTGAAAATTTCCCCAAAATCAGCTCCAAACTGCAAACCATGCAGGATGTGGGTTTGGGGTATATCCGCATAGGTCAGCCGGCACCTACATTGTCGGGGGGTGAGGCCCAGCGTATCAAACTGGCAACCGAACTTTCCAAACGGGCTACCGGGCGGACTTTATACATACTGGACGAACCTACTACCGGGCTTTCTTTTGAAGATGTGGCGGCACTTCTGCGGGTGCTTCAGCGGCTGGTAGACAGCGGCAATACTGTGGTAGTTATTGAGCACCAGCTGGATGTCATCAAGAATGCAGACTGGATAATAGACCTAGGGCCGGGTGCAGGCATAAAAGGCGGGCAGATTGTAGCTGAGGGTATACCTGAAGATGTTGCCTTGAATAAAGCCTCCGTGACCGGCAAATACCTGCGGCGGGTTTTACCGAAACTGAAATAGACTTAATCAGTTATCGCCTGTTTGCCAGGCGTTTACTGCAAATTTGCCAAGACTAATCAAAGGGGACAGAAATATGGACAGGCAATTGGCTTTGGCTGAAGTGGAAAAACGGGTAGACAATAAGAATCTGGTCAAACATATGCTGGCTACTGAAGCAGTTATGAAAGGTTTGGCCGGGTATTTTGGTGAGAACCAGGATGAATGGGCTATGGCTGGGCTTATTCATGATATAGATTTGGGTGAAGTAAAAGACGATATGTCACTTCACAGCAAACGGAGTGCCGAAATTGCTGCCAGTTTGGGTGCAGGTAAAGCTGTTTGTCAGGCTATTCTGGTGCATAACTCTGCACATGGTATTATCCCCGATAGCCGTATGGAAAAAGCCTTGTTCTGTGCTGACCCTATTACCGGGCTTATTACCGCCGCTGCTCTGGTCAGGCCGGACAAAAAGCTGGCCTGTGTGGAAGCCAAAAGTGTGGCTAAACGTTTCAAGGAAAAGTCCTTTGCTGCCGGTGCAAACCGTGAGCAGATTGCCAGTTGTTAAAGTTTGGGTCTGGAACTGGATGAGTTCATCCGCCTGTCCCTAAGCGCCATGCAGTCTGTTTCTTCTGATTTAGGGCTGTAACCGCTTTCTAATAATTACGAACCCTTTGCAATTTGCCCTGTTTAGGTAATATAATTCTAACATAGGCGTTTGATAATACTCAGCGGAAAGAGCAAAGGAAAAGACTACATGATACTGCGCACCCGGATTAAGGAACTGCGGGCAAGATATAATCTTACCCAATCTGAGCTGGCCGAAACAGTAGGGGTCAGCCGCCAGACCATGCTTTACCTTGAAAAGGGCAAGTATAATCCCTCGCTTATTCTGGCCCACAAAGTAGCCAAAGCCCTGCATGCAGATATAGAAGACGTATTTATCCTGCGGGACGTTTAGTTTAGGCGGATAGCTGAGCCGGATGGGGTTTTGTCTATCTCAATGCGGGTGGGGAATGAATCTTTCAGGTCATCTATATGGGTTATGACCAGTATCTTGTCAAACTCGTTCTGAATAGAGTTTATGGCCTCTTTCAGGCGCTCAATGCCGGTAGTGTCCTGTGTGCCAAATCCCTCATCAATGATAAGTGTCCGCAAAGGTGCGCCCAGACGGTTTGCCAGCAAGTGTGACAGGGCAATCCTGATCGCAAAATCTATCCTGAAAGCCTCACCGCCGCTAAAGGTTTCATAGTTGCGGGTGCCAAGTTCATCCGAGATATTTATATCCAGAGTTTCGGTTTGGTCTCCCTTTTTGGTGGAACGCTGGGTTTCTATGCTAAGGTGCATGCGGCCGTCAGTCATACGCGACAGCAACAGGTCAGCTCCGTTTTCCAGTTCAGGCAGGGTGTCTTCAATAAGCATAGTCTGGATTCCGTCTTTTTTGCCGAAAGCTCTGACCAGTTTACCGAAATAATTTATTTCTTGAGTGGTCTGGTCTTTCTCTTGTGCTTGCTTTTTCAGCTTTTTCTCCAGCTCATTTATCTGTTCTGCTTTCTGGCTGAGTGAACCCAGTTGTTGCCTCAGGGTATCCTGCCTTTGACTGAGTGACTTATATTCAGTTTCGGCTTCTCCCAGTTCTTTTTCAAGCACCGGTAATTCCGCCAGCTCTTTAAGCAGGGTCTGCTGTTCATTTAGTTTATTATCACGCCGGGCTGTCAGCTCTGCCAGTGCAGAGGATGCCTTTTTTAGACTGTCATTTTCCAGCGGCAGGCGGTTAAGTGCTTCGTCAAGTTTACGTTTCTTTTCTTCAAAAGGGGTCAAATCAGCCAGATTCTGCTGGTTTCGGGTATATTCGGCATTATCAAAATTTAGTCCCTGTATTTCTTTTTCGACTACTGCCAGACTGGCCTGCTCCGCAGCGGCATAGCTCCGTTCGTTCAGTTGTTTCTCAATACCTGCAATCAGGTTTCTGCCTTCCGCCGCCTTTATTTCAGCCTCTTTAGCCTCCGCAATCCCTTTGTCCAGTAGACTTATCTGTCTTTCATACTGTTTGTGGCTATGACTCAGGCGGTTAGTTTCGGTTTCAATGTACTTAAGCAAGGCTTGTATATCTGATTGCATCTGGCTCAGTTTTTCCTGCAGATCTGCTTGCAGGTTTTTTTGGGTATCCTGTTCCGTCTTGTATTTGCCAAACACCAGCTTGAGCTTGTCTTGTCCCAGTTCAGTTTCGCATAGAGGGCAGTTACAGCGGTTTTCACCCGCTTCAGCCAGCAGGTTCAGTTTTTCTTCAAGTGCGTTTACCTCTTTGACGGCAACGGCGTGTTCAGTTTCCAGTCTGGCCAGGCTGCTTTGCAGATTAAGCAGCTTGTTCTGTTGGATTTTCAGTTCCGCCTCTTCAGTTTCCAACCGGGTTTTCAGTTGGTCTGATTGGGTTTTTTCTTTTTCCAGTATCACCAGAGTTTGCGCAGTGTCTTGCCTGAATTTCAGGCGTTCCTGATATTTCCCCAAGGTATTTTTAAGATTGTTTTCTTCTTTGTAAACGGCATCTTCAAGGGGCTTTTTGGTATTTTCCAGTTGCCTTAGTTTAGCCAGTATCCGGTTATGTTTATCATACAGGCTCTGGCAGGCGGAGTATTCCTGAAAACCTTTAAAGATTGCTTCCTTTTGGGCAGAGAGTGTTTCAAAAGTGCTGATACGCTGTTTTATTTCTTGCAGGGTTTGAATCCAGCGGGACTGGTCTTTGGAAATATCCTTCAGGTCGTTATCCAACTGGCGGCAGGCATTTTGTTTGGTGTCAAAGCTATGTTTCTTGTGCCGCATAATTTCCAGCTCGGCAAGCTGAATTTTTAATTTGCCTTCACCTTCGGCCAGGTCTTTACGGGTATGATTTAGGGCTTCTTCCAGTTCCGGTCTGGACTTCAGACTTTCTTTGCCATCTTCAATACTCTGTTCAATCTGCAGGTTTTTGGCTTCTGCTTCACGTACAGCCTGTCTGGCCAAATCTTCCAGCTGGTCATATATTTCTAACCCCAGTATGTTGGCCAGCACTTCTTTACGTTTGCCGGGGGGTTGCTGGGTAAACTGGTTGGCATGTCCCTGCCTCAGAAAGGCGCTGTTTATAAAGGTGTCATAGTCCATATGGAGTATGGAGATTATCTTTTTCTCAGTCTGGGTCAGGGTGTCTCCGGTTATATTCCGGGGTTTTTCATCCTGGAGTGAAAAAAGGCTTAACAGGCTTTGTCCATTTGCCCCTGCCTTTTTGGGGCGTTGGCGCTGGCGGATAACCTGATAAAGTTCACCTGAAATTTCAAAATCAAGGCTGACTTCTGCTTCCTGCTCGTTTAGGGAAATCACATCATCGTCACTCTTAGCCCGGCTTTTTCCCCAGAGCGCCCAGGTAATGGCATCTATCAGGGCGGATTTGCCTGCCCCGTTTTGACCGCAGATACAGGCAGTATGTATCCCGTTAAAAGAAAAAGGCGGTATTTCGCCCCGGTAACACATAAAGTTTTTTATTTTGAGTTTGACAGGAATCATAAAGCTCTCCAGTTTTACTGCCTATATTCTAGCATAAAAACCAAAATTTAAAGCCATTTGTATGACAGAATGGTATTGAAATATTTGCGGCATAGTATTATTGGGCCAATGGATATAAAAAAGCCCCTGTCAGTTGCGACAGGGGCTGGATTAGAATACCGGTCAGGTGGTTATTCCAGATAATCCTTAAGTTTGCGGCTGCGGCTGGGGTGGCGGAGTTTCCGCAGAGCCTTGGCCTCTATCTGGCGGATACGTTCACGGGTTACGTTAAACTCTTTACCCACTTCTTCCAGAGTGCGGCTTCGGCCATCTTCCAGTCCGAAGCGGAGCTGAAGTACCCGGCGTTCACGCGGGGTCAGGCTGCCCAGAACAGTATCTATTTGCTCCTTTAGCAACTGGCGTGAAGCGGCATCCGGCGGTGCCAGTGCGTTCTGGTCTTCAATAAAGTCTCCCAGATGGCTATCTTCTTCTTCGCCGATGGGGGATTCCAGTGAAACCGGCAACTGGGAAACCTTGGCAATTTCACGTACCTTTTCTGGCGGCAGGTCCATCTCAAGGGCTATTTCGTCCGGGGTAGGTTCACGCCCAAGCTTTTGGGACAGCTGGCGGCTTATTGAAAGCAGCTTGTTAATGGTTTCTACCATATGAACAGGTATGCGTATAGTTCTGGCTTGGTCTGCAATAGCCCGGGTAATGGCCTGGCGTATCCACCATGTTGCATAAGTGGAAAACTTGAAACCGCGGTGGAAGTCAAACTTTTCCACTGCACGGATAAGACCGATATTACCTTCCTGTATAAGGTCAAGCAGAGGCATGCCCCTGCCAATGTGTTTCTTGGCCACACTGACCACCAGGCGGAGGTTGGCCTGAATAAGATGGCGTTCAGCCCGTTTAGCGTCTATTTCAAGGTTATCCAGATAATACTTCAGGCTTGCTTCATGCCGTTCCAGATGGTTTATAAAGGTAGTATCGTAAGTGTGGTCTGATATTTCGGGTATAGTCATTTTTTCGGGTATGGCATCCAGCACAACCTTGGGCAGGAGGGAGCTGTTTATAGCCAGATTGATAAAAGACTGTTCTATCTCCGCCATACTCTTGCCGGTATTATCCGAGATATTTTTGGTGAGTTGCTGGTCAATCTCGTGGTCAATAGCTGTCCTTAGTTTGGGGTTGTGGATAATGGTTTTCAAACTGGCGGAAGTATCCATCCCCAATTCCTGTCCCAGTTGGAACAGGACTTCGGTAGCTTGGGCAAGCTCCCTGAGCATGCACAGAAAAGATTCGGCGGCAGACGGGTAACGCCCGCGTTTTTCCAGACACTCCTGGCGGATTTCGCGAATGCGTTTGCCTTCTTCCATTTTCTTGGCCAGAGTTTTTTCATCTTCGGCCGAAAGAAGGGGTACCCGGCCTATTTCATGCAGATACATACGTACCGGATCATCTACTATACCCTGGGTGTCTATCTGTTCAAGGGGTATGTCAAGATCAATATTCAGCGGGCTGATTTCTTCATCGGTATCCGGTATCAGGTCTGCTTCGGCTGCCAGTTCTTCTTCGGTGAGCTCGGCGGGTATGTCTGTATCAGCTATATCCTTGAGGTCAGGCTCTGCCAGTTTGTCGCCTTCAGCTTCGGCATCCTGTTCATCATGGATATTTGCCAGCCCTTGTTCCGCATCCTTGTCGTCATCAATATCGTCAGGGCTAAACTCTTTCTTATCTTTCTCAGCGGGCATTTATTGTCTCCTCTGTTTCTGGTTTCGTCTGTCTTTAAGGCTGAATACACTCCGCAGTTCTTCGTTGACCTTTACACACTGGTCATTCAGCGCCTGGTATTCAGTTGTTTCCGGCTGGTTGATTTCGCTTAAGGCCTGGTTAAGTTTTACCGCCAAGTTCCGGAGGTATCTTTCTCTCAGCCTCAGGCATAGGTCGTAAAACTTATCCTCTATATTATCATTTGCCGGATTTTTATTCATCAAGTTGTCATAATATTCCCGCAGGTTTTCATCAAGGCAAGGCCGCAGGTTGTCCTTTTCAGCGGACTGATTATAAATCGCCAGCAGTTCCCGGTACTGGGGTATCTCAAGATACTCAGGGTGCAGGTTATAGGCGAAACGGGTAACCTCCGCTGATGTGAAAAGCAGGCTTAAGGCATACTCCTCAAGGGCGGGGTTTTTGGGGGCTTGGCCTGATGGGGCTTCTTTTTCCGTAACTTTGGCATTACGGGTTTCATTCTTCAGTTTTTTCAGCCGTTCAAGTATACGGTTCTGGCTGGTGCTTACTATTTCGGCCAATTTGCCAAGATAATGGGACTGGCGTACTCCATCTTCCATTTTAGATATAATGGGTAAAAGGTGGTCAGTCAGTTTAGACTTGCCTGCGGCTGAATTCAGGTCAAGCCCTCTTTGGCTGTGTTCAAATATATAGTCCAGCAGTGGGCGGGCATTATCCAGTATCTCCTGCCAACTCTGGGGTGAATGGCGGATAAGCTCGTCAGGGTCTTTGCCTCCTTCAGGTACTGCTACCCGTATTTCAGACTCCATCTGGTTTTCATAATCTATAGCCCTTAAGGTAGCCTCTTCGCCGGCCGAATCCGAGTCCAGCCCCAATACTAAGTTTTTGGTCTGGCGTTTTATTAAAGCTATTTGGCGTTCGGTGAGGGCAGTTCCCATGCAGGCTACCGTATTGGTAAAACCGCCTTGGTGGGACATGATGGCATCCATATAGCCTTCCACTATGATTGCCCGGTTATTTTCCCGAATGCTGGCTGAAGCCAGATGCAGGCCGTACAGCAGGCTGCTTTTGTCAAAGAGATCTGTCTGGGGGGAATTACGGTATTTGGGCTGGGAGTTATCCATAACCCGTGCCCCGAAACCGGCTATCTGTCCTTTGTAGTTGGCAATGGGGTAAATAATATTATTCCGGAAGCGGTCATGAATCCGTCCCTCATCAGAGCGGACTATTACCCCGGCCTTCAGCAGGTCTTCATCTGAATAGCTGCGTTCCTTCAGGTAGTCATAAAGCCCCTGCCAGTCCGCCAGGGCGTATCCCAGCTGGAAATCTGCCAGGGATTGTTCATTTAGGCCGCGGGAGTTTAGGTAGATACGGGCATTTTCCGCCTGAGGGCTGTTTAAAAGCAGGTTATGGTAATACTGGGCGGCGGACAGATTTATTTCATACAGGCGGTCTCTTTGGTCTTTGATTGCCGGGTTTATCTGGCTGGGCAGGCTTACGCCGGCTTTTTCAGCCAGCAGTTCCAGTGCGGCCTTGAAATCCAGTCCTTCTTTTTTCATTACAAAAGCGAAGATGTCACCGCCGGTATTGCATGCGCCGAAGCAGTGCCAGTTTTGGGCTTCGGGGTAAACGAAAAAAGAGCCGTGTTTTTCGCTGTGAAACGGGCAAATTCCGCGCATAGTGCGGCCGGCTTTGGTCAGTTTAGTATACTGACCTATAAAGCTGACAATATCCAGTTTTTGCTTTATTTCTTCTACTGCGTCATTCATATCAGTCTGCCAGACTAAGTTCTTTGGCCAGTCTCAGGGCAAAAAGGTCGGTCATGCCCGCAATATAATCAGCCACTCTGCGTTCGGGTTTGTCCGACAGGGCTATATATTCCGCTGGCAATAAATCCTGATGGCCTACCAGATATTTGTATAAAAGGCGGACTATTTCCCGCTCGTGCTCAGCCTTGCGGTCTTTGCTTTGGTATACCTGCTCAAAAAGGAAATCCCGGAGGGTATTGCTGGCATCCAGTACCTTGTTACTCATGGTAAGCACCGGTTCTTGACCGGGCAGTAAGCCCGTGCATGACCAAGAGTTTTTAATAATATCACACACCATGGTGTTTATCCGATGGGAGTGGGTATTGCCCAATACCGATACCGCACCTAGCGGCAGGTCATTGGCCTTGATAATACCTGCCCGTACCGAGTCCAGAATGTCATGGTTTATATAGGCAACCGCATCTGCGATACGGCAAATCTGGCCTTCAAAGGTGGCAGCTTTATTATGGGTTTCCCCCAGTATGTTTGAACGTGATTTGGAGTGGTTGAGTATGCCGTCACGTACCTCCCAGCTGAGGTTTAAGCCATGCCCGTTTTTTTCCAGCAGGTCTACCACCCGCAGGCTTTGTTCGTTATGGTGGAAACCCTTGGGGAAAAGTTCGTTTAAAACCTCTTCGCCGGCATGTCCGAAGGGGGTATGCCCAAGATCATGCCCCAGACAAATAGCCTCGGTAAGGTCTTCATTAAGGTTGAGTGCCCGGGCAATAGTCCGGGCTATCTGGGTGACCTCCAGAGTATGGGTAAGGCGGGTCACAAAATGGTCACCCAAAGGGGCAATGAAGACCTGGGTTTTGTGCTTTAAGCGGCGAAAAGCCTTGGAATGTATAATCCGGTCCCGGTCACGCTGAAAACAGGTGCGAACCGGGTCCGGGTCTTCTGGTTTTTGCCTGCCACGAGAAAGGCGGCTTTTAACCGCGTAAGGGGAGAGGGTCTCCTCTCTGGCTTCAATGCGCTCCCTTATGCGAAGCTCGCTAATCATTTAATCTTTAATTTGGCCTCTGCCTTGGCAATAATCTCACGGGTAGTGCCTATCATGTCAGGGCTGACAGAAACCGAGGTTATACCCCAGGAGACCAGCTTTTCAGTCAGTTCGGGGTAAACCGAAGGTGCCTGTCCGCAGATGGATGCGGTAATACCGCGACGGGCGGCGGTGGTAACGGCTTTTTCTAAAGCCACCAGAACCGCCTCATTGCGTTCGTCAAAGGTCTCACGCAGCATTTCGCTGTCACGGTCAACACCGAGTATCAGCTGGGTAAGGTCATTTGAGCCTATAGATATGCCGTCAATACCGGCATCAATAAACTTGTCAATTAGGAAGATATTGGAGGGAACTTCCACCATCATCCAGAGTTTGAAATCCGGGCCGCGTTTCAGGCCTTCATCTTCCAGTATCCGTTTTACTTTTACAAGTTCATCTACCGTTCGTACAAATGGAAGCATAACGTAGACATTCGGATAGTCCTTGCGTACCCGTTTGATGGCTTCAATTTCCATCTTGAATACTTCAATATCTTTAATATAGCGGGAAACACCGCGGTAACCCAGCATAGGGTTTTCTTCTTGGCCTTCGTATTTGTCACCGCCCAACAGGTCACGGTATTCATTGGTTTTGAAATCATTGGTGCGGTAAACCACCGGGCGGGGATAGAAAGCCTTGGCGAAGGAAAGAACTCCTGCGTACACCTGCTGGATATATTCCTCTTGCTGACCCATTTCTATCATATAGCGGGGGTGCTTGCCTATCTGGCTGAATATAAATTCGGCTCTCAGCAAACCCACACCGTCTACATTGCGGGCGGCTACTTTGTCAGCCAGCTCAGGCTGAGCCAAGTTTACATAAACACGGGTCTTGGTGCGGATAGCCTCACGTACAATGGAAGCGATATTGCTGGTTTTTACGTTTCGGGTAACCTTGCCGTTATAAACCTTGCCATGAGTACCGTCAACGGTAATCATCTGGTCGTTTTTAAGTACCTTGGTGGCTTCGCCAGTACCCACTACGCAGGGGATGCCCAGTTCACGGCTGACAATGGCAGCATGGGAAGTGCGTCCGCCGCGGTTGGTTACAATGGCTGCTGCCCGTTTCATAGCCGGCACAAAGTCAGGGGTGGTCATTTCGGCTACCAGAATATCACCCGGAAGTACTAGGTCTATCTCAGAGGGGTCCTGGAGTATTTTGACTCCGCCGGTGGCCAGACCGGGTGAAGCAGCCGCACCCTGCAGCATAATGGGGGCATCAATTTCGGGCTCCAGTTCGCTGGCATCTTTCAGGGCAGTAACCGGGCGGGACTGGACAATATAAATTTCGTTTTCTTCTTTAGCCCACTCAATATCCTGAGGGCCTTTGTAATGGTTTTCAATAAGCATAGCCAGTTTGGCCAGCGTAATAATATCGTCTTCGGTGATTTTCTGCTGTTCTTGCTTGGTGGAGGGGACTGGTTGCCAGTAATTGTTGCCGGATTCGTCTTCGGCACCGGAGGTTGAGTTGCCGTTTTTACGAACAAGCCGCCTTTCCTGATGGCTGATAGTCCGTGAAAGAACTGCAGGGCCTTCTTTATCTAAAATATAAAGGTCCGGTGTGATTTCCCCTGACACCAGACCTTCCCCCAGACCGTATATAGCTTCAATAACTATTTTAGTGGGGTCTGAAGTAATGGGTTCAATAGTGAAGCATACTCCGGAAGCCTGCGACTGTACCATTTTCTGTACCGGTACGGCTATGCCTACCTGCAGATGATCGAAGTTTTGCTGTACCCGGTAGTAAATAGCTCTGGCTTCAAACAAGGAAGCCCAGCATTTCTGAACGGCTACCACAACTTCGTCGCCGCCCTCTATATTAAGGTAAGTGCTTTGCTGTCCGGCAAAAGATGCTTCAGGTAAATCCTCAGCAGTAGCTGATGACCGTACCGCTACCAGACCTTGCCCCATTTTTTTATAGGCGGTTTTAATCTGAGTGGCAAGTCCGGGAGGCATGGGGGTGGAAAGAATCATTTCCTTTACGATATTAGCAACAACAGAGAGTTGTTTGGAATCATTGATATCCAGTGACTCAAGAGCCTTACTGATAGCAGGGTGAAGGTTTGAGCTGTTTATGAAGTCAAAATAGGCATTGGCTGTTACGATATATCCGGGTGGGACGGGGATGCCAGCGTTAGTCATTTCGCCTAAATTAGCGCCTTTACCGCCGACCAGAGGGATATCGTTCTTCGTAACTTCGTTAAACCAGACAATAGCCTCATGACCTTTTTGCATTAGTCGATCTCCTTCATCTATGACGGTTCAGGTAGTTTATGATAGCACACCCAGACATTTAAAATCATTATTCTGGAGCTCTGTATTATTCCACAAACTCCCCCATCTTTGCAAAGTTTTGCTTGAGAAATATTGATATAGGTTAGAGGGATGTAGAGTATTAAGGATTTGGGCTAATATGTCTACAATACTGCCAGAGGTCATAGATTGTTATAGATAGGCACGCAAATTGACACCCCTTTTCTTTGGGGGTAGAATTCATGGTACGCCGTCAGGCAAACTTAGGAGGCAGATAAAATGATAGAAATGACGATAGACAGTATAAGGGTTAGCCTGATGAATTATCAGAGAGTGGTACTGCTTAAGGAAAAAACGGCTGACCGCTATCTGCCTATTTGGATTGGCACAGCCGAGGCTGAGGCTATTGCGGTAAAACTCCAGGGTGTCGCCGTCCCACGTCCCCTTACCCATGACCTGCTGGGTACAGTTATAGATGTACTGGGTGCAAAGGTGCGTTCTATAGTGGTAGATGACCTGAAAAATGACACCTTCTACGCCAAGGTATTACTTGAAGTAGACGGTGAACAAATGGAGATAGATTGCCGCCCTTCAGATGCGCTGGCACTGGCGGTAAGAGTAAATGTACCTATATATGCGGCAGACAGCGTACTGGAAAAAGCCAGTATCATGCTGGACCGTGAACAGGATAAACGGGCTATGGACGAAATGGATTTGCCCGAACCTCCATCCGGCGGCAAAGGTGAAAAAACCCGTAAGGCCAGTGACGAAGAGATTAAGCGTCTATCAGCCTTCCGTGACTTTGTAGATAACCTGGACCTTGAAGATTTTGACAAGCGCAAATCCTGAATAGTATTAGTACAGGGCAGTTTTCTTGACCTAAAGAACTAATTCTGGTATGCTACTTTGCGTTTTGAGGCTGTAATGAACAAATGGGGTACAGGTCTTCAGTATCTTGGTTTGGGCTGGTATATGGCCCTTGTTATATTGCTGGGGACACTGGGTGGCAGATGGCTGGATCAAGCCCTTGGTCTTGAACCCGTGTTCTTGCTGGCCGGTCTTTTAATCGGAGTTTTTCTGGCCTTTTACGGCGTTTATCGGTTGCTGCCGAAGATAACTAACAACGGTAAAGGGAATTAACAGTGCCAAAGAAAAAGATTTTAGGTATGCCCAAACAAGTCTTCTGGCCAGTGATGATAGTTATACTGGCAATTTTAGTTGTCGGGTTTTTATCCGGCCCTATAGGTATCGCCCTCTTTGGTGATCTTGGATTTCCTGACTGGATGAAAATTACTACCCCCAAACCGGAGTTACCTTCCGCCGAACTTTTCAGTATTGGTCCTGTGGCAATCACCAACACTATTCTTACGGCATGGATTACCATTCTGGTATTGGTGGGACTGAGTGTTGCCGCCACCCGCAAGATGAAGCTTATTCCCGGACGTCTTCAGGGTGCGCTGGAAATGGTACTCAGCTGGATTTACAATATGTGTGTAGATGCTGCCGGTGAGAAATTTGGTCGCAAGTTTTTCCCTCTGGTGGCCACTATCTTCCTATTTATTATAGTAAACGCATGGATGAATCTTTTGCCCGGTTACAATACCATATTTATTGAATTGGGCAACGGTCACGAAGCCCATCTTCTTCGCGGCGCCAATACCGATATTAACCTGCCTCTGGCTCTGGCTGCTATCACCTTTTTCATGGTGGAGTATTGGGGCATAAAGACTCTGGGCGGTTTTCACTACCTCAGCAAATTTTTCAACTTCAAACCCCTGATAAACGCTTTCAGGCATAAAGAAGGGGTTATCGGCATATTTAATGGGGTTATTTCCATTTTTGTGGGTTTACTGGAATTCTTTCTGGAGTTTGTCCGTATCATCAGCCTGACCTTCCGTCTCTTTGGCAACATGATAGGCGGCGAAATCCTTATACTTATGATTACGTTCCTTGCGCCTTTTATTATCGGCATACCGTTCTACGGTCTTGAAATGCTGGTAGGTTTTGTACAGGCGCTGGTGTTCTGTAACTTGGCTCTGGTCTTCTCATTGATAGCGGTTACGCCTCATGGGGAAGAAACTCATTAATTTAGTATTACGCAATTAGAACAAGGGAGGAAAAACAATAGTGGAAGCTGATGTAATCAAACTCTTAGCGGCTGGCCTGGCAATGGGTCTGGGTGCAATTGGCCCCGGTATCGGTGTAGGTATTCTGGGTTTTGGTGCTTTGCAGGCTATCGGCCGCAATCCTGAAGCCAAGGGTTCTATCTTCACCAACATGATCCTTTTGGTGGCTTTCGCTGAGTCCATCGCCATCTTTGCGCTGGTTATCTCTATCGTACTTATTTTCGTTGCCTAAGGGGCATAATACAGGAGGAAACCGGTGGAAAAACTGGCAGAACTGGGAATAAATATACCTTCTTTCATAGCCCAGATTGTAAACTTCGGTTTACTCTTAGGTCTGCTGTATCTGTTTGCCTATAAGCCCATTCTGGCCAAACTTGACGAGCGTTCTACCCGTATCAAGGAAAGCATGGAACGGACAGACCAGGTAAAGGAACAGGCTCAAAAAGCGGAAGAAGAGTTTAAAAAGAAGATTGGCGAAGCCAGTCAGCAGGGCCAGCTGGTAATTGAACGGGCTGTAAAGACCGGTGATGAAATTCGCCAGAAGGCCATAGAAGAAGCCAAGGCTGAGGCTGAGGCCATGCTTAGCCGCGCCCGGACTGAAATACGTCAGGAACGTGATGAAGTGGTTGACCAGTTACGCAAGGAATTTGCTGAATTGACCATTTTGGCGGCCGGCAAGGTTATTGACCAATCTCTGGATAAGAAAGCACATCAGGCGCTTATTGACAGTGTGCTTGAAAATAGCACCGACCTGCGGAAGAATTAAAAGAGAGCAACGGAGAAGCAGTGGCCAAAAGAGTTTATGCTATAGCCATGCGCTATGCGCAGGCGTTACACGAACTGGCAAAGGAGCAGAAGTCTCTGGATAAATGGCAGGAGGATTTACAAAATCTTTCTCGCCTTACAGAGGACGCTTCGGTTGATGAGTTTCTCAGCAACCCCAAAATTGTCTCTGCCCGGAAACACGCAGTCCTTGCCAAGCTCAGTGATATAGATCCGCTGATGTTGAACCTGGTGGATATGCTGGTAGCTACCCGCAGGCTAGGTATCATGAGGGCTATCTCAGGTGAGTACAACCGATTGCTGAACGAGGCCAGAGGGGTGGAAGACGCTATCGTAACCACCGCCAAGCCTGCCAGTGAGGCAGATACTGAAATAATCAGGCAACAGTTAAGCAAAATAACTGGTAAAAAGATAAACATATTAACTGCAACAGACCCCGGATTGATAGCTGGTTTGAAAGCCAGAATCGGGGATAAACTGATAGATGGTTCTATCAGCCGGAGGCTGGTTTTACTGCAAAACGAAATCAGTCAGGGACGTATTTGATAACCCTCAGGAGGTGGCGTAATTGAGCGCACGTGGTCAAGATATAGTATCTATCATTAAAGAGCAGATAAAGGAATTCGGTGCTCCGGTCAGCATGACCAGCGTCGGTTCGGTTATCGAAGTAGGCGATGGTATCGCCCGTATTCATGGTCTTTCCAACGCCAAGTACAACGAACTGCTGGAATTCCCCGGCGGGGTTCTGGGCATTGCCCTTAACCTTGAAGAAGACAGCGTGGCTGCGGTTATTCTGGGTGAAGATTCCAATATCAAAGAAGGCGACGAAGTAAAGGCTACCGGCCGGATTTCTGAAATTACGGTTGGTAAAGGAATGATTGGCCGCGTAGTAGACCCCTTAGGCCGCCCTTTGGACGGTAAAGGGCCTATCAAGGCCGAATCAACCCGCCCCCTTGAGCGCATCGCCCCCAACGTGGTTGATCGTAAGTCAGTAAACACCCCGGTTCAGACCGGTATCAAGGCCATTGATGCCATGATACCCATCGGCCGTGGTCAGCGTGAGTTGATTATTGGTGACCGTTCAACCGGTAAAACCGCCATTGCTCTGGATACCATTATTAACCAGAAGGGCGGAGATCTGGTTTGTATTTATGTAGCTATCGGCCAGAAAGCCTCAAAAGTAGCCCGGATTGTGGCTTTACTTGAGCAATACGGCGCTATGGAGCATACTATTGTGGTAGCGGCAAATTCCTCTGATGCGGTAGCTTTGCAGTATCTGGCGCCATATGCCGGCTGTGCTATCGGTGAGGAATTTATGGAACAGGGTAAAGATGCTCTGGTGGTCTACGATGACCTTACCAAGCATGCGTGGGCTTATCGCCAGCTTTCGCTCCTCCTTCGTCGCCCCCCTGGACGTGAAGCTTACCCGGGTGATTTGTTCTACCTGCATAGTCGTTTGCTGGAGAGGGCTGCCCGTCTTAATGATAAGCTTGGCGGCGGTTCACTGACCGCTTTGCCCATTATTGAAACTCAAGCCGGAGACGTTTCGGCTTATGTACCTACTAACGTTATTTCCATTACCGATGGCCAGATCTACCTTGAGCCTGATATGTTTAATGCTGGTATCCGCCCTGCGGTTAACGTGGGTATATCGGTATCCCGCGTAGGTTCAAGTGCCCAGACCAAAGCCATGAAAAAGGTTGCCGGCAAGCTGAAAATGGACATGGGTCAGTATCGTGAACTGGCCGCTTTTGCCCAGTTTGGTACTTCCGAACTGGATAAATCCACTCGGATGCAGCTAGAACGTGGTCAGCGGGTTACTGAAGTTCTCAAACAGGGTCAGTACCAGCCTGTGCCTGCGGCTAAACAAGTCGCCATTTTGTATGCCACTCTTAACGGTTATCTTGATAATATTGAAGTTGGTAAAGTGCGTGATTATGAAAGCGGGCTTTATCGTTTCCTTGAGGCGAATTTTGCTTCGGTGTTGACTGCTATTGCCAAGGAAAATGTTATCTCTGCCGATACCGAGAAAACTCTTAAAACCGCTTTGGATGAGTACAAGAAGGGTTTAGTAGTATAAATTTCGAACCTGGCGGGAAGTTAAATGGCTAATTTAAGAATAATTAAAAGGCGTATCCGCAGTGTCCGTAACATAGCCAAGATTACAAGGGCTATGGAAATGATTGCGGCCTCTAAAATGAAGAAGGCCCAGGAACGCGGTCTGGCTGGTAGGCCTTACAGTGAAAAGATAACCGAAGTTATAGCGGCTTTGGCGGCTTTGCCCCAAAGTGGTGAAATTTTGCATCCGCTACTTGAACGCAGGCCAGTCAAAAAGATAGCCATACTCCACATAACCCCTGACAGGGGTCAGTGTGGCGGTCTGGTTGCCAATATTAACCGCAAGACTGGTACTTTTATCATGGAGCAAAAGGTTCCCGTTTCTGCCGTAGTTGTAGGGCGTAAAGGGGTGGATTTTATCCGCCGTATAAGGCAGCAAATGCGGGCAGAATTTATAAATCTGGGCGATAAACCCGATTATCTGGATACTCTTCCCATTTCCAGAGTTATTATGGATGACTTCATGAGTGGGGAAATTGATCAGGTCTTTATCGCCTATACTCAGTTCGTAAGCACCGCTATACAGAATCCCGTGCTTGAGCAGCTGCTGCCGGTAGTGCCGGTTGAGTTGCCTCCCGGCCAAAATCTGGAATATATTTATGAGCCGGAATCGGCTACTGTTTTGAATTCACTTTTACCCCGTTTTGTTGAGATGAGTGTTTATCATGCCATTCTGGAATCCATTGCTTCAGAGCAATCAGCCCGGATGGTAGCTATGCGAAATGCTACCGATAATGCCAAAGAACTTATCGGCGAACTTACACTGGTCTACAACAAGGCGCGTCAGGAATCTATTACTAATGAGCTTTTGGACATCGTCGGCGGAGCTGCCGCGCTGGCCTAATTCTAGGAGGATATAATGGCAAACGGAAAGGTTATACAGGTAATTGGTTCGGTTGTTGACGTAGAGTTTTCGGCAGATTCCATGCCGGCTCTGTTTAACGCATTGGAAATTCCCCGTGAGAACGGCAAAATGGTGCTGGAAGTGCAATCACACGTTGGTAACAACCGCGTAAAGTGCCTTTCCTTTACTCCTACCGATGGTTTGGAGCGTGGCGCCGAGGTTATAGATACCACAAGGCCGCTTTCAGTTCCGGTAGGCCGGGGTACTTTGGGACGCATCTTTAACGTGTTGGGTGAAGCTCTGGATAACAGGGGTGATGTAAAATCTGAAAAGACTATGCCAATTCACCGCCTGGCTCCCGGTATGGATGAGCTGGAATCTTCCGCTCAGGTACTGGAAACCGGTATCAAGGTAATCGACCTTATCGCCCCCTTTGCCCGTGGCGGCAAGATTGGCGCTTTGGGCGGTGCAGGCGTAGGCAAGACAGTTCTTATTCAGGAACTTATCCGGAATATTGCTACCGAGCATGAAGGGTTTTCTGTTTTTGCCGGTGTAGGTGAACGTTCCCGCGAAGGTAATGACCTCTGGCATGAAATGGAAGATTCCGGCGTGCTTCCCAAGACTACCATGGTATTCGGCCAGATGAATGAGCTTCCCGCTGTTCGTCTGCGCATTGCCCTTACCGGTCTGACCATGGCTGAATATTTCCGTGATGAAGAAAGACAGGACGTGCTCCTGTTTATTGACAATATTTATCGTTACACTCTGGCTGGTATGGAAGTATCCGCCCTTCTGGGGCGCATGCCCTCAGCTGTAGGTTATCAGCCCACCTTGGCCACTGAAATGGGAGCTTTGCAGGAGCGCATTGCTTCCACCAAGCAGGGTTCAATCACTTCATTCCAGGCTGTGTATGTACCGGCTGATGACTATACCGACCCCGGTGTGGTTGCCACCTTTGGTCATCTGGATGCTATGATTGCCCTTGAGCGTTCGCTGGCTGAGCAGGCTCTCTATCCTGCGGTAGACCCGCTGGCCTCCAATTCCCGCATACTTGATCCTCAGGTAGTGGGTGAGGAACATTATAAAGTAGCCCGTGATGTCCAGAAGGTTCTCCAGCGCTACAAGGACTTGCAGGATGTTATTGCGATTTTGGGTATGGAAGAACTTTCAGAAGAAGACAAGCTGACTGTTGCCCGTGCCCGCCGTATTCAGCGTTTCCTGACCCAGCCCATGTTCGTTTCAGAGGTATTTACCGGTCGTCCCGGCCAGTATGTATCTTTGACCGAAACTATTCGCGGGTTCAAAGAAATCCTTGAGGGTAAACATGACAGTTTGCCTGAACAGGCCTTTTATATGGTAGGCACTATTGATGACGCCGTAGCTGAAGCCAAAAAGCTAAGCGCGGTCTAAGTATTATTACTGGCAGGTAAAAAATTGGCTAAATTAAAGCTGGACATAGTAACTGCGGAACGTTCGGTTTTTTCCGAAGAGGTAGATGTGGTGGTTGCCCCCGGTATTGAGGGTGAAATGGCCATACTACCCCATCATGCCCCGCTGATGACAGCTTTGCAGGCGGGGGAACTCAAGGCCAAAATAGGCACAGAGGAATATTCTCTGGTAGTTTCCGGCGGTTTCCTTGAGGTACGTCCTGACAGAGTAGTTGTATTGGCAGATAGTGCCGAAAGGGCTGAGGAGATTGACATTGCCCGGGCTATCGAAGCTAAGAAAAGGGCTGAGGCCAGTATGGCTGACAAATATGTGCCCGGTATGCTGGCTGCCGAAACAGAGGCTTCACTCAGACGGGCGATGGTTCGTCTGAAGGTGGCCGAGAAACGGCGGAAACACCCTCAAGTCTAGTTCATATAACACTCATAAATGATAAAAGCCCCTCTGAACAAGGGGCTTTTTGTTTGGGATGATAAAACTAAAAGCTAATCAAGTAAACCGGGAATGGGGTCAATAATTATTTTACCGGTTTTCAGGTTTATTTCTTTTACTACGTCCTTGATTGCCGGTATCAAGGCTTCTTTAACACCGTAACTGCTTACGTATATATCGTTAGAGGGCATATGCAGTATTTCTTTTATCTGCCCAATCTTAACTCCTGACAGATCCACCACTTCCAGCCCTATCAACTGAAAGTCATAGTAAACGCCCTCAGGCAGTTCCTTCAAAGCGGAGGCAGGTATTTCCACCAGAGCGTCCTTGAGTTCCAGAGCGGTATCAATATCGTCTATTCCGCTCAAATGAACAATAACCTGGGCTTTTTGCCAGTTAGTCTGGCTGATGGTATACAGCTTGCGTCCTACCAGCAGTTCATTCCCGGCATCAAAGCGTTCGGGGAAATCCGTCAGCACCCCAATCTTGAGGCCGCCACTTATTCCCCATACTCCCAGCACTTTACCTATTAAAATATATTCTTCTTGAGTCATTTCCTTCACATATTAATAAGGTCAACCCGAACCGCGGCGCAAGGCCGGGAGGGGTTGACCTTAAATAGGCCTGGTTCTGTTATTTAACTAAAGAATTTCAAGACGGGCGCGTTTGCCGGCCTTGGCAGCCTTGACCCGAATGAGAGTGCGCATTGCCTGAGCAATCCTGCCCTGCTTGCCGATAATCCTGCCCTTATCTACATCGGCTACCTTAAGAGTAAGTTTGATGCCTTCTTCTTCAGGTTCCTCTGTCACTACTACATCATTTGGCTCGTCAGCTAGCGATTTGGCGATGTACTCGACAAGTTCTTTCATGGGATCTCCTTCTGTTTAGTTAGAATTAACGACGCCGGCCTTCTTTAAAAGACGGGCAACCGTATCCGTAGGTTGAGCACCTTTGCCAATCCAGTAGAGGACTTTTTCTGCGTTTATGATTACAGTTTCAGGATTAGTCATGGGGTTGTAGGTGCCGACAAGGTCCGTATAAGTGGCATCACGCGGCGAACGGGCCTCAGTGACGATTATCCGGTAGCAAGGCTTCTTGGGGGCTCCGATACGAGTGAGTCTGATTTTCAACATGATTGTTTACCGCTTACCTTTTTTGCTGGTATTATGACTTATCGTAGCCAAGCTGTCAAATATGCCTTTGGGACTGTCTAACCCCAAGGGGGGATAAATATATACAAATTATCTCTGTAGTTATCTAAAAATATTAGATATAATATGAATGTGAAAATTAAAAAGCTTCATAATTGGGATATGACACCCACCGAGGCAATACTTCTTCAGCGTGAACTTGCCCAAAAAGTGTCTGCTTGCGGCACTCTTTCTAGCATAAGCTTGGTTGCCGGGGCAGATGTCTGGCACAGTCGCACTTCAGGTATGGGCAGGGCGGCAGTAGTGGTGCTGAGCTATCCGGATATGAATCTGGTGGAGGTGAGCCGCTCCGAAGGGGATTGCCATATTCCTTATATACCCGGTTTATTGTCATTCAGAGAAATGCCACTTTTACTTTCCGCTTTTGAGGGTCTGGAAAGCATGCCCGACTTTATTCTTATGGACGGGCAGGGGCTGGCTCATCCCAGACGCCTTGGCATTGCTTCGCATCTGGGGCTTTTTTTAAATAAACCGGTAATCGGTTGCGCCAAGAGCCGTCTGGTCGGCGAGTATGCACCTCTGGCTGATGAGGCTGGAAGTTACTCAGACTTGTATCATAACAGCCAGCTGGTAGGACGGGTGCTGCGTACCCGCAGGGGGGTAAACCCTTTGTTCATATCAGTAGGGCACAAAATTTGCCTTGAAGAAGCTTGCAGCCGGGTTGCAGATTGTTGCCGGGGGTACCGTTTGCCTGAACCCCTCCGCCATGCTCATTTGGCGGCTGCCCAGCTGATTTAAAATATATCCGGTATTATCATATCCGGCTATAAATGGTATTCTATATCATACGGATTTGAGCGTACAGGCTAACCACACCCGTTTTCAAGCGTTATATTAAAAGAGGTATTATGCAAGATATATTGAGTGAACTTAAGGGCCGCATTTTTTCTGACATGGTGCGACTTTGACGTTTCTGCTAAAGAACTGGAAATAACTGAACTTGAAACTGCCTCCAGCAACCCTGATTTTTGGCAAGATCAGCAAAATGCCCAAAAGGCTATGAAAAAACTGGCCGCCAACAAACGTACTTCAGAGCTTTGGCGGGGTTTGGAACGGCGTATAAACGACCTGACTGAACTTGCGGTATTGTCCCGTGAAGACCCGTCGTTGAGTAATGAGATAGAACATGAAATCAGTGGTTTAACTGCTGAGCTGGATAGTCTGGAAGTAGGCTTGGCTTTTTCCGGCCAGTATGACAACCGAAACGCCCTGCTTACGGTGCATGCCGGAGCGGGCGGGGTGGAATCTCAGGATTGGGCAGGTATGCTGCTACGTATGTTTATGCGTTGGGCTGAAAAGAAGGGTTTTGGTATGGAAATACTTGACCAGAGCCTCGGTGAAGAGGCCGGCATAAAGAGCGCCACTTTGCAGATAGAGGGTGAATACGCTTACGGTTTTCTGAAAAGTGAACATGGGGTGCACCGCCTGATAAGGCTTTCTCCCTTTGATGCCGACCATGCCCGCCATACTTCATTTGCGCTGGTAGAGATTATGCCTGAAGCTGAAGACAGTGTAGATATTGATATAAAACCGGAAGATATAAAAATTGATATGTTCCGTTCCAGCGGTCCGGGGGGGCAAAACGTTCAGAAGGTTTCAACGGCAGTACGGGTTACTCACATACCTTCGGGTATTGTGGTTGCCAGCCAGACAGAGCGCAGCCAGCACCAGAATCGTGAAATTGCCATGAGGATACTGGCCTCCAAACTGCTGGCAGTGGAGATTGCCAAACGGGCGGAAGAGCGCGCCAAGCTTAAGGGTGAACGCATTTCTGCCGAATGGGGTAGCCAGATACGCAGTTACGTCCTTCACCCCTACAAAATGGTTAAAGACCACCGCACAGATTATGAAGTGGGTAATGCCGAAGCTGTGCTGGAAGGTGAACTGGACGGCTTTATAAGCGCCTACCTTCGGCAGAATATAGGAAGGGAATAATGAAAAAACAGTTACTGGCACTGGGGCTTATGCTGGGAATACTGCTTGGAGGCTTGGTTCCGTCCACGCTAACTGCCCAAAGTCCCATTACTATAGATAAAAGCAGCGTAAATATTACCTTCCCCAGCAATATTGGATTCAGTCTAACTGCCAGCAGCATCAGCAATATTACCGATATACGGCTGTATTATACCGTTGACCGCAAAACTTTTTCAGAGGTATATAGCGAGTTTGTCTTAAATTTTACCCCTGACACTACCGTAAATGCATCATATTCGTGGGATATGCGCTATACCGGCGGTATGCCGCCGGGTGCCCGTGTTAACTACTGGTACCGGATAACAGATGAAGCTGGAAATATCCTTACCAGCCCCAGCCAGACAGTTGTGTATGAAGATGCCCGTTTTGACTGGCAGAGTATTTCGGAGGGTATGCTGGAGCTGTACTGGTACAATGGGGAACAATCTTTTGCGGATGAACTTATGGAGTCAGCCCAGGCAGCACTTTTGCGTTTGGCGGCAGATACCGGTGCAGAACTGCAGGATAAGGTTACACTGTATATTTACGCAAACTCCGCCGACCTCCAGAGTGCCATGGTATTCCCCTCTGAATGGACCGGCGGCGTGGCCTATCCTGCTTTCAATGTGATTGCTATAGGCATAGCACCATATGATGTTGACTGGGGCAAACGGGCTATCACCCATGAGCTGGCGCATCAGGTAACCAGCCAGATGACTTCTAACCCTTACTGTGATTTGCCTGTATGGCTGAACGAAGGCATTTCTATGTATGCCGAGGGTAATCTGGAAGCAGTATATGTCAATTATCTTGTCTGGGCCATTGGTCAGGATAAACTTATTTCAGTCAAAAGCCTGTGCAGCCCTTTTTCAGCCAATTCAGCAGATGCTTATTTGTCTTATGCCGAAAGTTTTACCCTGGTAAATTATCTCATCACCTATTACGGCCCGGAGAAATTTTCGGCTTTGCTGGAAACCTTTCATCAGAGTGCCGGTTATGACGAAGCTTTGCTGGCTGTTTACGGTTTTGATATACAAGGCTTAAATACCCTGTGGCAGGCCACTTTGAAAAACGGTGCTATCGAAATTCAGCCGCCAAGGTCTATCATTCTGACTCCCGGGCTGGCGGTGCTTCTGACGCTGGTGGCAGGGGGCAGTATTATAACCGCTTTCTGGTTATGGAGTAACAGGGTTGTCTCCCGTACCTAGCATACGTGATTTGCCGCTTGCCGAAAGGCCCAGAGAAAGGCTTCAGAGCTTAGGGGCGGGGGCACTTTCTTCGGTAGAACTTCTGGCGGTTATTTTAGGGCGTGGAGTGGCAGGTGAACCTGTTTTGCAGAGTGCCCAGCGTTTGATTGCGCATTTTGGCGGGCCTTCAGGTATTGCTTGTGCCAGTGTTGAGGAACTTTCAAAATTAAAAGGTATCGGTCTGGCCAAGGCCTGCCAGCTGAAAGCCGCTTTTGAACTAGCCAAGCGGGCAGGCGGGATTAAAGGCGAATACCAGCCCTGTATCAAAACCCCTGAAGATGTGTTTCAGATAATATATCCTCTGGTATGTGACGAAAAAAAAGAATATTTTTTCTGCCTGATGCTGGATGTAAAAAGCCGGCTTATTCGGGTAGGACATATATCCGTAGGCAGTCTGGAAGCAAGTGTGGTGCATCCCCGTGAGGTTTTTAAAGAAGCACTTTCTGCCAGTGCCGCATCTGTAATATTGGCGCACAACCATCCCTCCGGAGATACCGAACCCTCCCATGATGATATCGGGTTATCTGCCCGGCTGAGAGAAGCCGGAGGCATAATGGGGATAGAGGTACTTGACCATATAATTATAGGGGGACAAAGCTTTACCAGTTTAAAAAGACAGGGGCTTTTATAATGATGAAAAAAATACTGCTTATAATCCTTTCGGTCTGTCTCAGTTTCAGTTTGCTTCTAAGCGGCTGTGGCTATGCACCGGAAGATAACACTATGCCCACAGGTAACAACGTCCTTACACTGGTGGGGCAGGAACCATATACCCTTGACCCTGCCAAGGTAAGTGACAGCGGTTCGGTTACCTATATTTATCAGATATTCAGCGGGTTGTTGAAAATGGGTGATGATCTTACTCCTGTTGCGGATATTGCACAGAATTGGGAAGTAAGCCCTGACGGGCTTACCTATACATTTTATTTAAAACCAAATGTGAAATTTCATAACGGCCGTGTCTTGACTGCTGCAGATTTTAAATACTCTTGGGAGAGGGCAGCCAGCCCGGCCACTGCCTCTAATACGGTGCTGACCTTTCTTGGGGATATTCAGGGCGTAACCGAAATGGTGCAGGGACAGGCAAACTCCATTTCGGGTGTGACCGTGGTAGATGACCTGACTTTAAAAGTAAAACTGGTATCCCCCTGCAGTTTTTTCCTCTCAAAAATTTCATATGTAACTGCTTTCGTGGTGGACAAGGATAATGTATCCCAAGGTAGTGACTGGTGGAAAAAACCGGTAGGTACCGGTCCGTTTATGCTCCCGGAACTTACCCAGGGGAATTATATTATGCTAAACAGCAACCCTGACTATTATGATACCCCGGCCAAGATTTCCAGTGTTATTTTCCGTCTCCAGTCCGGCCAACCCATGGATTTATATGAAGTGGGCGGGATAGATGTGGCAGGTGTAAGTGCTGATTATCTGGCCAAAGCCACTGACCCTGACGGGGTTTTTTCAGCTGATTTGCAGGTAGTGCCTCAACTTAGTTTTTACTATTTTGCCTATGTTACCAGTAAAGCCCCCTTTGACGACCCCAAGATTCGTCAGGCTTTCAGCATGGCGGTAGACAAAGCCCGTATTATAGAGCTAAGCTACAAGGGAAGTGTCAGCGTGGCTGAAGGCATTTTGCCGCCGGGTATGCCCGGTTACAATCCTGACCTGTCTGGGCTTGAGTATAATCCGGAACGTGCCCGTGAACTTATTGCGGAGTCTTCCTATGGTAGTGTGGAAAATCTGCCCACTATTACCCTGACAGCCTCAGGCTGGGGAGGGTTGCTTCCGGTGGAACTGGAAGCGGTGATTGACCAGTGGAGGCAAAATCTGGGGGTAGAAGTGGTGGTACGCCAGATTGATATGGAACGTTTCCTTTATGACCTTCAGACTGAAAAAGACAACCTCTACTATTCCGGCTGGGTGGCAGATTACCCCCACCCGCAGGATTTTCTGTCAGTGCTTTTTGAGACCACTTCATCTTACAACAGCGGAGATTACTCTAACCCTGAGGTAGACGCACTGCTTGTGCAGGCGGCTGCCACTCTGGATACGGAAGAAAGTATGCAGCTTTATGCTCAGGCAGAACAAATACTGATAAATGATGCTGCTTGCCTGAGCTTTTGGTTTGGCAAGAACTACGTGTTAGTCAAACCCTATGTAAAGGGCTACAAGCTGAATGCAATGGGTATCCCCATACTTACGGAAGTTACCCTTGAAGCTCACTAAAGTAGTCTGAAAAGCGGTCTGAAGGGGCGTAAGCCCATTCGGCTGTTTGGGTGCGGGTGTGCTTAAATAAAAAACCCTGATTCGGGAGGTAAAAATCCCGGTCAGGGTTTACTTTTGGAATAAATGGCGGAGGGGGTGGGATTCGAACCCACGGTTCCCTTTCAGGAACAACGGTTTTCAAGACCGTCACCATAGACCGCTCGGACACCCCTCCATGACCTTAAAAAGAAGCTAAAATGAGTGTTTTAGGCTGACTTAACGAGTTAACATAACTGTGATTTGCTAACCATTTGCTAACGGAATTTTTTAAAAGGGCATTTGTTAAATTTCTGCTAACCACGCTGCTAACCATTTTGTTTATCATTTGAACAAGTTGCGGGCATATTATACCTGCTGGCAAATCCTGCGTCAAAGCTGAGTGCTTAAACCTGTCTAAATGGATACCAGTTTTGACGAACTGGATAAATATTGTCTTTTACCTGGTATTTAAAAGATGGGTAGTTTTCCGGGTATTTCGTTCAATATCTATAAAACACTGTAAAAGCTCTGCGGTAGCATAAATGAGAATACCCTGTAATAACGAAGCCAGAATACCCAACATACCGGCGAAAACTGAAAAAGCCGTTGCGCTATCAATATGGATGAGACCGTCGCCTGCCATGATAGTGGTTGAAGCAATAATGCCTGCCAAAGTGATGAGTATAGCCAGTATTTTTATAACTTTTATTACCAATTGGAGTGCCGGGTATCTGCTTTTCACGTTTCGGGTTTTACCTTTCAAATTTGAGGTTTGTTTTACCGCGTTTTTATACCTGCGGTGCGGGCAGGCAGGCAAGCCTGAATCGGGTCTGGTTTAATGTTTCTTTGACTGGTGAGTTTTATGAACGGAAACTTTTTGGAAACCGTTTATTTGGGTTGTAGCTACTTTTCTGAATTTGTATCCGCATCTATCGCACTTGAAGGATTGCCCCAAAAGCCAGTCCATTATTCTTGGCTGGGTATGAAAATTATGGCAATCACATTTCGGGCAGACCTTTTGAACGGGCAGGGTATGCTGTTATAAAGTTTTCAAATATCTCTAGTACTTCAGGGAAATTTGCCCGTCCGAATCCAATGCGGAAGTGATTTTGGCCGTAATTGTAAACCTCTGACGGCAAAATCATGATGCCTGTTTTTTCTAAAACCTGCTGGCAAAAGTCCATGCAGGGGGTGATTTTATTCAGGCGGGGAAAGCAGACAGAACCGGCTTTGGGCTTTACCCAGCTGAAATCCTGCTTGTGTCTGCCCATAAAACCTTCAAGAAGTTTCAGATTTTGATTTAGTCTTCCCAGCTGGGCAGATACGATGGTATCTTTATTGCGCAGGGCGATTATAGACAATATTTCAGCTGTGGCACTGCCGCAGATGGTAGTATAGTCTTTGAAACCGGCCATTTTTGATAACATGTCTTTATCCCGGCAGGCAAGCCATCCGCTTCGCAGTCCCGGCAGACCGAATGATTTGGAAAGACCGCCCAGACTTACAGACATGCCAGATTTGTCACAGGCGGCCGGGAGGCGGTTTTGAGGTGAGTACTCCAGCAAGCGGTACATTTCGTCTGAAAAGTGCCATAAATTATGTTGGCATATTATTTCTGTTATTAGGGCGTAATCTCTGGTGTCAGGCATTGCCCCGGTGGGGTTATGGGGGAAATTGGTTATTATCAGGCGGGTGTTGGGGCGGATATTTCGGCTAAGGAACTCGGGGTTAAACCGCCAGCCGTTTTCCTCTTCAGGTTTCCAGTAACTGACTTCACAGCCAAGGCTTTCTGCCAGCTGGTATAGTGACTGGTAACCGGGAAAGGTGCAGATAACATGGTCACCCTTTTCCAACAGGCAGTTCAAAGCTATAAATATGCCTTCTTCGGGCACGGTAGTCAGGATATCAGACGGGGTAATGTGTTCGTACAGTTTGGCTATTTCTTTTCTGAGCAGGGGGTAACCGTCTGAATAGGTATATCCCAGCTTCAGGTTTTGCCAGAGACTGCGGCACTCAGCGTCTGCCAATGACAGCAGGTCTTCAAGTCCCAGAGATTCGCAGTCAGAGCTTGACATAAGATATCTGGCTGAAAACTCATGCTTAGCAAAGTAACGTTCCAGTTCAAAGGGTTTTATATCCAATACAAAGGCCCTTTCCTAGCGGATAACGTCCACTCCCATAAACGGGCGGAGTACTTCAGGAATTACAATGCTTCCGTCCGGTTGCTGATAGTTTTCTATAACCGATATCATCACTCTGGGCAGGGCCAGACCTGATCCGTTCAGGGTGTGGACGAATTCGGGTTTGGCTTCGGAGGTGCGGCGGAAGCGGACATTAGCCCGCCTGCCCTGAAAGTCTGTGCAGTTGGAACAGGATGAAACCTCCAGCCATTCGTCAACTCCGGGTGAATACATTTCAATATCATAAGACTTGGCTGAACCGAAGCTTATATCAGCGGTGACCAGCTGTTTAAGGCGGTAGGGTATTTTGAGGGCGTCTGCTATTTCTTCCGCATCTGCCACCATCTTTTCCAGTTCGGCAAAAGAATCTTCCGGTTTGCAGTATTTATAGAGTTCAACCTTGTCAAACTGATGCAGCCGCTTAATGCCGCGTACATCCTTGCCGGCGGACATTTTCTCACGGCGGAAACAGGCGGTGTAGGCTACATAATGAATGGGCAACTGCTCTGCGGAGAGTATTTCATCACGGTGCAGATTGGTTAAGGGGGCTTCAGCGGTAGGCACCCACCAGTAGTCTTCCTCTGCGTCATGATAGAGATTGTCAGCAAATTTGGGCAGGTTGCCCGAAGCTACCAGACACTCTCTTTTTATCATATAGGGGGGGTAGATCTCGGTATAATCGTGTTTTCGGGTATGCAGGTCTAACATAAAGGCAATAAGGGCTCTTTGAAGGCGGGCACCCGCGCCTTTCAAGATATAGAAACGTGAACCCGAAAGTTTGATACCCCGGTCAAAGTCTATAATATCCAGGGCTTCACCCAGTTCCCAATGAGGTTTGGGAGTGAAACTGAAATTGCGTTTTTCTCCCCTGTAATAAAGGACTACATTTTCGCTTTCATCTTTACCAACAGGCACAGACGGGTCAGGAATATTGGGTACTCTGAGCAATCGGTCAGTCAGCTTTTCATCTACCTGTGAAAGTTCGGACTCAAGTGTACTTATCTGCCCGCGTAAAACCCGCCCCTCTTCAATGGCGGTCTCATCCCTCTGTTTGGCCATTATTTTGCGTTTGGCACGAAGGTTATCCAATTCCTGAGTGAGGTTACGGCGGCTGTTATCCAGTTCCAGTATTTCATCAATGGGGGCATCGGTATTCCGGTCTGCCACTGCCTTGCGTACCAGTTCAGGATTTTCTCTTATAAATTTCAAATCAAGCATGAAAGTTCTCCTTCTGCCAGAGTAATCTAAATTATTCCTGTGTTTTAGTGTCTTCCCGGTCCTTCAGGGCAGGAAATAGAATAACCTCGCGGATAGAGTCATGGTTGGTAAAGAGCATCACCAGACGGTCAATACCCACACCCAGACCGCCGGTGGGCGGCATACCGTATGCCAGAGCGGCCAAAAAGTCTTCATCCACGCTTTCAGATTCGTCCGTGCGTAGCTGACTGCGTTTTTCAAGCTGTTCTTTAAAACGTGCCCTTTGCTCTACCGGGTCATTCAGTTCGGAAAAAGCGTTGGCTATTTCCATATTTGCGCAGATGGCCTCAAACCGCTCTGTCAGGCGGGGGTCTTCTGGTTTCTGTTTGGCAAGGGGAGACATGGCCACAGGGTGGTCAGTAAGGAAAGTGGGTTGAACAAGGTGGGGTTCTACAAATTCACCTACCAGCTCATCTACCAGTTTCCCCCAGTCTTTGGCGGGGTCTACTTTGAGTTTGCGGCGGGTCATTTCTGCTGCCAGTGTTTCTTTGGTGGGGAAATCAAAAAAGTCTATGCCGGCATATTGTTTTACAGCATCACGCATGGTCAGGCGGGGCCACGGGGGAGTAAAGTCCAGGGTAATATCTCCAAACGGCAGGGTGTATCCACCGCTAATCTCTTTGACCACGCTTGAAACCATTTCCTCAAGAAAATCCATAACGTCTTTATAGTTAGCGTAAGCCTGGTAGCTTTCCATCATGGTAAATTCGGGGTTATGCCTGGTGGAGATGCCTTCGTTACGGAAAATACGCCCAATTTCATACACCCTGTCAAAACCGCCCACTATCAGCCTTTTCAGGTGCAGTTCCAGAGCTATTCGCATATAAAAATCACAGTTCAAAGCCTGATGATGGGTAATAAACGGGCGGGCGAGTGCCCCGCCTGCTTCAGGCTGAAGAACAGGTGTTTCTACTTCCAGAAACCCTTTAGCATTCATAAAGGCACGTATAACACTGATAACCCGGCTGCGGGTCAGGAAGGTCTGGCGGGCATCTGCGTTGGAAATCAGGTCAAGGTAACGCTGGCGGTAGCGTTTCTCCACATCCTGCAGGCCGTGCCATTTCTCAGGCAGAGGCAGGAGTGATTTTGAAAGCATACTTACTTTGGTAGCAGCCAGACTGGGCTCACCAGTGCGGGTACGCATCAGGCTACCCTCTACCCCGATAAAATCACCCAAATCCAAGTCTTTAAGCAGTTCTATACTGGCTTCGTCAAGGTCATTCTGACGGAAAAAAATCTGCATTTTACCACTGCCGTCACGTATATCCATAAAGGAAATCTTGCCCATATCACGGCGGGTCATTATCCGTCCGGCAAGCTTAAGGACTTCCTTCAGATGATTTTCCTGTGTTTCAATCTCAACCAGCAAAGCAACTGCCTGTGCGCTGGTATGGCTGGGATGAAAAGTGGACGGATAAGGGTTGATACCCCGGCTCTTTATCCGTTCAAGTTTTTCCATCTTTTGAGCGTTTAAATATTCTTCCGGCATAGACTACTCTCTTGTATCTGGGATTTTCAAAGCTATTATATGCTATCACTGCGGCTAAGGCAAAGATAGACCCTCTGGTTTGATTGGTGAGTTAAAACTGCTTAAGGTATAAAAGAGGCAGGCAGTATACATGTAGACCGGATAATATTTGAAATGTGATATAAAAGTGCTATAATTGCTGACGTTCTGAAAAAATGTCACAAATAATACAAAATAGATAGAAAAACGTATGGATGTATCAGAGTCTATCATCCCTATTATCGTAGGTATAGTGCAGGCGGTTTTAATTGTTGTATTGATAGCTTTGGGTATATATAGTTTGAGAAATAATAAATCCGGAAAACAGTTTGAAGCAAAAGATATTCAAGCTGGTGAATCACGCGAAGAAAAGTTTATTAGCCGGGATTAGTTATCTTTTATTTTCATAAATCAGCCAAGCGGAGGCTATCCAGCCAGAAAAGGGCTTTGGGCTCTTTTTCCAACACAAAGCGGATATTGGCACGTATTGCTAGCTCCAGTTCCGACAATATCTCCCGGTTAATCTTCAGGCGGCAGATACTGGAGAAGCTGTTTTCCTGTATATAACGCAATACTTTCACCGTATTTACCGAAACAGGCATACCGATTTGGGTGTTTCGGCAGTTCGGGCAAATTACCCCGCCGCTTTCCGGGCTGTAGTAATTTATGGTCGCCTGCAGTTTTTTATGGCAATTGGCACATTCGCGGAGTTCCGGTTTGTAGCCACTACTTGCCAGAAGGTTTATTTCAAAATATTTTAAACACAATTCAGGCTGAGAGCCATTATCCAGTTCCTCCAGAGTGGAGAGCAAGAGCTGAAACATGGCAGGGTTGGCAGCTTCCTCCGGCGAGAAATGGTAAGCCAGCTCACAGGCATAAAAAGCCATGGCGGATAGTTGAAGGCTGTTGCGGATATTAAGAAAACTCTGGATAGTCTGGCTGCCGGTTATCGTATCTATAGCTTTGCCTCTGGCAAGCGATACCTCTGAGTAGCATAAAAGCTCCAGATGGCCTGAAAGTTTGCTCTTGGTCTTTCTGACGCTCTTGGCAAAGCCCTGTATCAACCCCAGATCCGGAGTAAGCAAGCTTAAAATACGGTCAGCTTCACCGCATTTTGTTTTACGGACTATTATGGCTTTGGTCTTAAAGTCATGGGGTTTGGTCATTTAAATCTGTCTTTTCGGTTTTTCTAAAGGTATTGGGATAAACTCTAGGCTTTCACTGAATGATATTATATGTTTGAGCAGAAAAGGTAAAGCCACATTCAGGCATCAGTCGGTTTTTTCCTGCTGCCGGACAAACGTTCTTGAATCTGGGGGCTTTTCAATTCACGCAAGGCATCAGTGGCTATAAATCTGGCACTTCTGGTGTTTTGGGCAAGTATTTCCTCTCCCAGAGTTATGGCCGCTTTATTCAGGCTGAGATTGCGTTTTCCTATCTGGCGGAGTGCCCAGTTAACAGATTTTTTTACATAATTGCGCTCGTCAGATGCTTCTGCCAGCAGGCGGGGGAAGAACAAGACAAATTTTTCGTCCGGGGCTTTTTTGTCATGAACTGCCAGAGCTGTCAGTAAAACAAAGCCAGCCCGTTTTACATATTCTTCTTCACGGTAGGTCCATTTCAAAGCCTGTTCGTAGGCAAAAGGGGTTTTGTACCAGAGATTGTTGCAACATAGGTCGCAGATATCCCACGAATCTATATCTTTTACCCAAGTTTCCATTTCCTGCGGGCTTACCTTCCGGCTTTCAGCAACCAAGCTGGCCATTATCCGGGCTTCGTGTATGCCTGAATCCCAGAGTAACATGGCAAGCGGGTGGTTATGTCCGGCCTGCACGATAAGGCGGCGGATATCCTTTCCACTAACCCCCAGAGTATTGGCACTGGATATGCCGAAGCGGCTCATTCCGGCCGCATTATCTGCATTTGCCAGAGCTTTCAGCTGGGTTATCAGTTCGGTATATTCCTCTTGAATTTCTATATTTGCCAATTTAAAGCCATTTCTTTCTCTTAAAAAAAGATAACAGCAGCAAAACTATGGCCAGCATGAAAATGAGTATGCCGGGATATCCCCAGCTGAGACGGAGTTCCGGAATATCAAAATTCATGCCGTATATGCCTACAATGAAGGTCAGGGGGATAAAGATAGAGGCGAAAATGGTTAAAACCTTCATGACTTCATTCATGCGGTTGGAAAGGCTGGAGAGATAAATATCTATCATGTTGGAAAGCATATCCCGATAGGTTTCACCGGTATCTATCAGCTGGATAAGGTGGTCATAAATATCCCGGAAATATACATGGCTGTTTTTATCTATCAGAGGGTTTTCTGTGCGTTCGATGGATGCAATGGTCTCTCTGACCGGCCAGATAGATTTGCGGATAAAGAGCATTTCCTTTTTTGTACCTGAAATCTGTTTGAGGGTTTGGGAAGACGGGGTGGACAAAAGCTGTTCTTCTATTTCGTCCAGATAGTCTCCGAATTCCTCCAGCAAGCTGAAATATCCGTCTACTACCATGTCCAGTATGGAGTAGAGCAGATAGTCAGATCCAAGTTTGCGAAGCCGCCCGTTGTCAGATTTCAAACGCTCCTGAATGGGGTTTAAAATATCACTCTGATGTTCCTGAAAACTAATCAGATAGTTATTACCCAGCACCAGGCTGATGTGCTCGGAACGGGTTTTTTTAAGTTCGGAGTCCCAGTATAAGGCTTTGATAACGGCAAAGAAGTAATTGCCGTAGTCTTCCAGTTTGGGGCGTTGTTCGGTATTGACTACATCTTCAATGGTAAGGGGGTGGAGGCTAAAGCATTTGCCCAGTTCCTCCACCATGGCGGTATCCTGAAGCCCGTTTACCTTTATCCAGACTATGCCTTTGGACTGTTTAATCTGAGTAATACAATCAGCCAGATTTCTTACGGGCAGAGGTTGATATGAATCCGGAGTGTAGGAGTGCAGGCTGAGGCTAGCCTTTTCTGTTTTCCCTTCGCCTATAAATACTACCGAACCGGGCAGCATGCCCGCTTTCTGGGAATACTTTTTAGATTGTCTGGTCATAGCCTTCCTCCTTTGGTGATTCAATCAGGAAAGGCAAACTAAAAGTTCTGGCGTCCCTCCATGGCTCGGCTTAAAGTTACATCGTCAGCATATTCCAGTTCTGTCCCGAAGGGTAAGCCCCGTGCCAGTCTGGTCACTTTTATACCCAGTGGGGTTATCAGCCGCGAAAGGTACATGGCGGTGGCTTCACCTTCGGTAGTGGGATTGGTAGCCAGAATAATCTCTTCTACCTGACCATTATCCAGCCGAACCATAAGCTCGTTTATACGTATGTTCTGGGAGGTTATCCCTTCGGTGGGGGAAATAGCTCCATGCAGTACATGGTAGTATCCGCGGTAGACACCTACATGTTCAAGAGCCAGAATATCCTGAGGCTGTTCAACCACGCAAATCTTATTTGTTTCGCGTTTGGTATTCTGGCAAATGGGGCAAAGCTCACTATCAGCCACGTTACAGCAAATGCGGCACTGGCTTATCTGGTTTTTTATATTGCGGATAGTGTCTGAGAGGGAAATAACCTGATCTTCAGGTGCCCGCATAAGGTAAAATGCCAGACGCTGGGCGCTTTTCGGGCCTATACCCGGCAGTTTGCCCAGTGAATCTATCAGCTTGTTTACCACACCGGCCGTAGACGGTAAAGAAGTGTCCTTCAAAAAAATCTCCTGCCGAACTTTTTACATAAGACCCGGAATTTTGACATCTCCTATAAGTCCCTGCATCTGCTTGGAGCCTTCTTTTTTGGTCTCTTCGTAAGCATCATTGAAAGCTTTGGTAAGGGCATTTTCCAGATCCTTGGGTTTGGCCGGATTGATAATTTCAGATGAAATACTGAGGGACAGCACTTTTTGCTGGCCGTTCATCTTTATCTTGATAGCACCCTTGGCGCTTTCAGTCTCCACCACTATTTTTGCCAGTTCCTTCTGAGCTTTATCCAGCTTAGACTTAAGCTCCATGGCTTGCTTAATCATGTTCATGTTCACGTTTTACTTTTCCTCCACTGATATAATCTGGGCGCCCAGTTTCTGAGCTTGTTTTACCAAATGGTTGGTTTCGGCTTCAGATATGCATACCAGGGTGCATGTCTTGCCTACAAAATTTGAAATAAGTTCTGCAGTCACCTTACGGTTTTCCAGTTCTTCAATCTTGTCCTTGTGGTACTTGTATTTAAAGGACAGGGTGACTATATTTTTATCCATAGAAACCGGGCGGACACCGGCACTGCGGAGTATGGCCACTGCCGCTGACCGTTTTAGATTGTCCGGTGCCTGATCCAGTATGCTTTTCCAGCTGACTTTAAGCTGTTCTATTATATCCCCAGCTCCAATAAGCACTTTTTCTTCCTCTTTGGGCGGGGCAGGGGCGGTGTATTTGGGTTTTTCCTCAATCGGAATAGCCGCTCTGGTAAGTTTGGGTGCAGATTCCTTAGTGTGAGGCTTGGGAGTAGCTGCGGTTTCTGCAGATGTATTCGGTTTAGTTAAGGGTTCCGTTTTGGGTTCTTTGGTGGGTATATTATTAGATGCTGCTGTCTTGGGTGCTTCTAACGGAGCAGGTTTATCAGCTTTAACAGCCGGTATTTCGTCTTTGGGTTTATTTGGAAGCGGTACGGTATTTTCATCCAGAGAAGCGTCTATCAGTGCCAGCTCAAAGCTCAGGCTGGAAGCCGTATCAGATGAAAAATCCAGCTGGCTGAAGGCCTTTATAGCTTTGGTAATATTCTCCAGATTGGTTATACCGGAGACTTTTTGCAGGGCTTTTTTCTCATCAGCGGTCAGTTCCAGACTGCTTTCCGCTCCGCTGTTTACCAGCATAATCTGGCGGAGGTAATCCAGCAGTTCACGGCGGAACTGTTTTAAATCAAGCCCGTCTGCCAATACAGCGTTAAGGGTTTTAAGCCCGTTTTTAATGTCTTTTTTAAGTATATTTTCTGCCAGAGCTTTTATGCGTTCATCTCCGCTGATACCCAGAGCCGCCTGTACCTGGGACAGGCTTATTTCTGCTCCGTAAGTGGTGGCTATCTGCTGGAGCAGGTTTTCACCGTCACGGAAACTGCCTCCAGCCGAACGGGCTATCAGTTTCAAGGCCTCCGGCTCAACATTTATACCCTCTGCCAGGCTTATCTTGCCCAGCTTGCGGGTCATATCCACCAGAGATACCCGGTGGAAATCAAACCGCTGGCAGCGGGACATGATGGTGGGCAAAACCTTGTGGATTTCAGTAGTGGCAAGTATAAATATAACCCTTGGCGGTGGTTCTTCAAGCGTTTTCAGGAGTGCGTTTGAGGCACTGTTGGAAAGCATATGGACTTCATCTATGATATAAACTTTGTAATTTGCCAGTGACGGGGAATACTGAACCTTTTCTTTTAGTTCGCGGATATCGTCTACTCCGGTATTGGAGGCGGCGTCTATTTCTATTATATCCATGGAACTGCCCTCGGTTATGGAAAGGCACATGGGGCAGGTATTGCAGGGTTCACCCTTGCCCTGATTGGTGGTGCAGTTTACTGCCTTGGCTAAAATACGTCCGGTACTGGTCTTGCCTGTACCTCTGGGGCCGCAAAAAAGGTACGCCTGAGCAATACGCCCGCTTGAAAGGGCGTTTTTCAGAGTGTGGGCAACGTGTTCCTGGCCGACAAGGTCAGCCAGAGTTTGGGGACGCCATTTGCGGTAAAATACCTGACAGGTCATATCTGCCATATTATACCCTAAAAATGTTATTCTCCAAAGCAATTTCGGGCAGATATTTAGCTAGGGGTTATTAAAAACCCCTGCCAGTTTATCCGTCAGGGGTTGATACTTATAAAAGGGTTTGAGTTTTAACAGTCTTATTTCTATAAACAGGCGATCTGTCTTCGGTATCAGGAATGGGTTGGGTAGTAATATGGTCGATAATGCGGTTGCCGGTATTTACCATGTATTCACCCAGCCGCAGCATTAAGGGGCGTCTGGGGCTCGCAGGGCGGGCAGGGTGCAGACGGCGGTAATCTTCTGCCTGCACCCTGTACTCTTTATTCAATTCGCAGTTGTATAAGTAATATATTTCAAACATTATTTATGCGTGTATCAGTATTAGTCAGGTTTATTCGGTAAAGACCTTTACCTTGCTCCCTTCGCTGTCCACGTCCACCTCCATCTCTGTCATGGCCTCAATAAGGGGTTCTATGTCTTCTTCGCGAAGGTTCTTAAAGTCAAAATTGACCCCTTTTCCCTTTAGGTTGTGGTCTATTTCATTGGTGGCATCTGCCGGCAGTATGGAAGCCAGCTTGATTCCGGCTCTCAGTAAAGCCATAGGAACACGCACATTGACCTTGGCGTTTTTGTCTTCATCCGTGCCGTTTATTATCACTCTCAGGTACTTGGGGGAACCCTTGGGAGTGGCGGTGGCAGTTGAGCCGGGTTTTTCGCCTTCATTACCCAAAGCTCCCAGTAGTTTATTGGCTTCATCTACCGTTATTTTGCCTTCAGAAAGCATTTGCAGTATTTTTTTGGTGTTTTCAGACATTTTAAGTATTCCTCTTTAGATAAATTGTATTTTTATATGAGTATTTTTATCCTGGATATCTGCATTTATCCCCCTCAGGGCACACCATACCCGGTAAAAATAAGGGCCGATAAGTAACAGGAAACGGCCTCTGCCGCTTGCCCATGTCAGCAAAATGCCCAGTAACATGAACGGTGCAAGTACAATCATAAGTGCCAGTACAATGGGATAGACCAGGAATAACGGCAATATAAGCGGGAAACTTCTGCCATGCTTGCCGAATGGTATTCCCACCCAAAGCAACATCGGTGGCCAGTACATTATCTTTGCAACCTCCTTAGAGCTTCTTCAACCGAGATTCCACCTTTTTCCAGCTCTGTCAGTACATTATCATCTTCATTGGTCTTGGGTGGTGCGGGGAAGTTTTCAATAAAGTTGAAATTTGCACCTATCCGCTGGAGGCGGTTTTTTACGGTAGGGTAACTGATGCCGAAAAACTTCTCCATATCTTTTATAGAGCCGTGGCATTTTACAAATGCCATTACAAATACCTGGTCTTCAGCGGGGAGTCTGGCCAGATTAGGCAAATCAAAGCTGCCCTCAATGGCAATGCCTGAAGATACCAGTTTGACCCGCTCAACAGTCACAGGTGCTCCTTGAGTGAGCTTGGTCAGTTCCTGCCAGTCTTTAACCATATTAAGTACCTCCGGGTAGTTATTTAATTTATGCCAGTATTATATGTCAGAAAATTAAGAAAGTCAATATGTATATTAATAAAATTAATAAAACAGGCGATAAATATTGATAGTGTTTATTTGGCTGTAAGGAGAGTAGTGCCCAGACAATAAAAAACCGGCCTCAGAATTTCCGAAGCCGGTTAAATGCAGTGGTGTTTTAGAGGCTATTCAAGCAGGGAAGGAATATCTCTGCTGAGTTCATCAATATCACGCCGCCTGTCCGCCAGGTCGGACTGACGCTGTTTGATAATAGGCATCATGCTGGTGGAACGGTTATAGTAGTAGCGTACCCGTTCCAGATCAGACAGCTCGGAGAAGATAACGGTTACGGTCATGGTATCTTTTTCACGGGGATAGTCACCGTTGCGGATAATGGCATTAGGGGCCATCTCTCGCAGCCAGTCGCCCTGTTCCTTTATGATATCCATGTTTATTTCTTTGGCAGGGGCGGAAATCAGGAAAAGCGCCCGGCCGGCATCACGAGGGTCAATTTTCAAGGAAAGCTCGCTTACAGCTTCATCCATAGCCCGAATACCCTTGTAGTTGGAAACGCTCTTCATGCGGAAATGGTCAGTCTTGTCAAAAGGCAGGGTCAAAGTGCGAACACGTGACTTGCCGTGACCGATAACTGTCCAGCCCGAAATGGTCTGGATGATATCACCGGCGTCCATAGTCTTGGCACCGATGTATTTAGCATTTTTTTCTTCACCGGCACACAGCAAATCCCAGAAGGGTTCAACTATGAGTGAGTTTATCTTGGAAAGGTTGTAGCGGAGTGAAAAGTCCTTGCGGACATAACGCTGATTTTCTACCAATATAACCGCATCTGCTACCGAGCTGATGGATTTCAGGCAGACGGCGGTATTGTATACAGTGCGTTCTTCAGTTTTTTCCTCGTGTTCAAAAGGCATGGCTATCAGGGCATAAACCGGTTTGTCCATATAGCGCTCTTTGATATGCTGGGCAATAATGGAAACAGCACCCGAACCGGTACCGCCGGCGGCACCGGCAATAACCAGAAAACCGTCTGCATCATAAAAACGCTTGGTGGTGCGCAGGGCATCTATTACCTTATCGGCATCTGCTCTGGCTATTTCAGCACCCAGCTCGTTTATTTTACCTACTCCGTGCCCGCCGGTTTTACGCCCGCCGATAAGTATGCGGTGCTGGTGGTCAGGCTTGATGGTAACCAGACCGGAAAGGTCAGCCTGGTCTGTGTTTACGGCAAAGACTCCCGGGCAGATACTTACGTTTCGTTGGGAGCGTGCTCTTTTATCCATACGGGCAAACTCATCCGCTATGCGGCTGCCGCATTGCCCAAGGCCTATTACAATTAATTTCATTTTGTCCTCCGTTAATCGGGCTAAATTCTAAACTATTAGCTTTAGCATGTCAACAACTTACGTTTAGCTATTCTCAAGTTATTAGTTTTATT
>NZ_JBAZDW010000006.1:0-42162 GCF_041654235.1 Dehalococcoides sp.
AAAAGACTATGGGTATCGCCTCAGGGTAATATATATATGTCGTTTATACTGCGTCCCAGTCAGACTGAGCTTTCACGCCTGATAATGGCCGCTTCACTGGCAATCAGCTTCGCTATACAAGATACCACCGGCATAATGACCGAGCTGAAATGGCCGAATGATATCCTGATAAACGGCAAGAAAGTTTGCGGCATGCTGGTGGAAAATGATATCCGGGACGGGCAGGTGAATTTCAGCGTGGTGGGGCTGGGTATAAATGTAAACGCAGATATGCAGGATTATCCTGAACTGAAAGATATTGCCACTAGCCTGATAAACCATACAGGTAAACCTGTCAGCCGTGAGAAACTGATACTAAGCTTTTTGCACGAGTTTGAAAGGCTATACCTTGACCTGAATGAACACGGGAAATGTGTTTTTGAGATGTGGAAAAAACGGCTGATTACGCTGGGTAAAGAAGTAGATGTAACCAGCGGCAAAGATATTTATAGCGGTATTGTGGAAACGGTAGCCTCAGACGGAAGCCTTAAAATTCGGCTGGCGGACGGCAATCTGGTACATATAGTGGCCGGTGACGTAAGCCTGCGGCATGCTGAGTGATATTTATATGTCTGTATTCAAAAAGGCCTGCCCAAAAGGCAGGCCTTCTGATTTCTTCGAGGGTTAAGACTATTCTTTGGTATCTTTTTCAGTTTTCGGGTTTGTCATGCCCTTCCCCTTGTCCATAAACATACTGATAAGGTCTATGGGTACGGGGAATATAATGGTATTGGAATGTTCGGAAGCGATTTCGGTCATAGTTTGCAGATAACGCAACTGCAGGCTGACCGGTTCTTGGGCAATAACTTTGCCGGCCTGAGCCAGTTTCTGGGAAGCCTGCATTTCACCTTCGGCATGAATAATCTTGGCACGGCGTACGCGTTCAGCTTCCGCCTGCGCAGCCATGGAACGTTTCATAGCTTCGGGCAGTTCCACTTCTTTTATTTCCACAATACTGACCTTGATACCCCAGGGGGCAGTTGCTTCGTCTATAATCTGCTGAAGTATCTGGTTCAGTTTTTCGCGCTGAGAGAGCAATTCGTCAAGTTCGGACTGGCCTAGTACATTTCTAAGAGTAGTCTGTGAAATCTGCGAAGTTGCCCGGAAATGGTCTACTACCTTGACCACTGAGGCTTCAGGGTCTACCACTCTGAAATAGACTACGGCGTTAACCCGTACGGTTACGTTGTCACGGGTGATAACTTCCTGTCCGGGTACATCCATAGTAACTACCCGAAGGTCAACCTTTACCATGCGGTCTACAAAGGGTATAAGGAAGAATAAACCCGGCCCTTTGCCGCCGATAAGACGGCCCAGACGGAATATGACACCCCTTTCATACTCGGTAACTACCTTGATGGCCATACTGAGTATAAGCAACAGTACAACCAGAACCACACCAACAGTAATTAAGGTGTTTAAGGTTTCCTCCATTTATTCACTCCTTTCCATCTTGACATACAACTTAAGTCCTTCCAGCCGGACTATAACTACTTCCTGCCCCACTTCGGCAGAACCGTTTTCAATATGCGCTGACCATATTTCCCCATCATACAGCACCTTGCCTTCGGGGTTAAGCGGGGTTTTTACCAAAGCTTTCTTGCCATATAGTTCTTCTTTACCTGTAGCAGCCTGTTTCAGGTGGGCACTGACTACTTGATTCACCACAAAAATAATTATCAGAACAACTATGACGATTAAAGAGGCTATCCAATACCAGCTCATTTTTTCTCCTTCACCTGCCACACCAGACGCCTAAAGTATATTGCTTTAAGGTATAATATTTCAATGGTTTGACTATTATTTGATTGGTCACGCCGGGTATTGTAAAATCTACACACTAACATAAAATGGAGTAGAAGACTATGATTGCGCGTTGTAAAGGTTGCAGCGATTTATTGCCCGAAGATATGCTTCGGTTCAGGTATATAGAGAGCATTTTCCATGACAGTTGCATCACCTGGGGATACGAAGAAGTGCGTACCCCCATGCTTGAATATCTGAGTCTGTTTACTTCCAGCGGCACACTTACCCCCCAGATGTTAAAAAGGGTGTATTCCTTTTTGGATTGGGACGGCTGGAGCGGTGAAAGAGTGGTTTTACGCCCGGATGGCACTATACCTGCTGCCAGACTGTATATTGACAGCCTGCAGGAAATGGAGGTTGCCCGTCTTTGTTACACCTCCAGTATTTTCCGTTTTGATGAAACGGGCAAAAAATCCCGCGAAAACTGGCAACTGGGAGCTGAACTGATAGGGGTTACCAGCCCTGAAGCCAATGCCGAGCTGATTACGCTGGCGCTGGAAACCCTTGCCAGACTGGGTTTTGAAGACGTGGAGCTAAGGCTTTCACATGCCCAGCTTATAAAAGCGGTGCTGGCCCAGCTTGAGCCGAATGCTGATGAACAGCATAAAATATTTGACCAGCTGCTGGACGGAGATATTGCCCTGATGAGCAGGCTTGAAACCGAAAAGCCAGAACTTTTCCGCACCCTGAAACTGCTTATGGAAAATAAAGGCACTTCAGCCTCTTTCCTGAAAAATGTGATGGCCATGGCCGGTACCGCAGGCGGCGAGCTGGAAGAACCCCTTAATGATTTCATTGCCGGGGTGGACGTGCTGGATAAATTGGGTGTCAGCTATCAGATTGACCTTGCCTCCGGCAAGGGTTTTGAATACTATACCGGTGTAATTTTCCACCTGTTTGTAAACGGCGAACATGTAGGCGGCGGCGGCCGCTATGATAAACTGATACCTCTGCTGGGCGGACCTGATAAGCCGGCGGCCGGGTTTGCTTTGTATCTGAACCGTCTTATCCCCATGATAGATGCTGAAGATATGTACGATATGGTTGAAGAAAAGATACTTATTAAATACCAGGGTGATAACCTTAAGAATGCCTATGAAATAGCTAACCTTATCCGCGAGTGCGGTATAAGCGCCGAGCTTTTTTACCCCGGTGTGGATACGGCAGCCTATGGCTGGGCAGTAACCGTCAAAGCTGAAGATTGCTACGAGGTAACAGACCTGATTGAAGACAAAACTTTAGAGCTTAAAGAACAGTCTGAGGTTATTTACTTGTTAAACGGTGAAGAAGATGCTTAGAGTGGCTCTGCCAAAGGGCAGATTGCTTGGTGATACCAAAACCCTGCTGGAGAAAAGCCAGTGGGGGCTTGACGGATACATGGATAAAGCCAAAATCTATTGCTTTAAATCTGTCTCAAATCCTGAAATGTCCGCCAAGATATTTCACGAGAAAGACATACCCATTCAGCTGGCCATAGGCAACTATGATTTGGGTGTATGCGGAGCAGACTGGCTTACCGAGCTGACTTCACGCTATCCCTCCAGCAATATAATCAAGCTGAAAAATCTGGGCTACGGGCATGGCGCGTTATATGCCGCTACGGCTATTAACAGCCGGTATGACAGTCTGGCAGCACTGTCTGCCTGCACTACCCGCATACGCATTGCCAGTGAATACCCCAATATTGCCGAGGCGTTTGCCATGCAGTTGCGGCTTAAAAATTTTAGTATTTTCCCTCTTTGGGGTTCGGCAGAAGCTTATCCGCCGGATACAGCTGAAGTGGTCATACTGCCCCGCAAATCTGAGGCGGATTTGGCCAAGAAAAATCTGCGTTCCATCGCCAAAGTGCTGGATTTTAAAGCCTATCTTATAGCTAACAGCCAAAGCCTTGAAGAAAAGGACCTGAGCGGGGCTATTTCATCTGTAATGGCAAATATCAGCCAGTATATTGAACCCAAGGCTGAAGATATTAAAATTGAGCCGTTAAATGCCTGCCAGCCGTCATTTCTGGATATGCCGGATGACACTGTCCGTTTGGCACTGCCTGACGGACACCAGCAACCCCATGTCCGTAAGATACTGGATGCCGCCGGGATATCTATTGAAGATTACCCTTCCGCCAGCGGCAATCACCGGCCTGCTTTCGGCATAAACGGCATTGCGGTAAAAGTAATCCGTCCGCAGGATATGCCTATACAGGTAGCCAACGGCAATTTTGATCTGGCTATTACCGGGCATGACTGGCTGACCGACCATCTCTACCAATTCCCGACCAGCCCGGTCAAAGAACTGCTGGACCTGAAATACGGCTGGGTGAAACTGGTAGCGGTAGTACACAATGATGTACCGGTTGCCAATTTGGAGGAACTGAAAAACTACTGCGGCAACCGTGAAATGCGGATAGCCTCCGAATATACCAATATCTCTGACTTTTATGCCAGAAGCAACCATTTGGGGCATTACCGCATTGTTCCTACGTGGGGAGCAACTGAGGCCTTTCTGCCTGAAGATGCCGATATGCTGGTGGAAAATACCGAGACCGGCGGCACTATTGCCCGCCATAACCTGAAAATAATAGATACCTTGTTTGAATCTACCGCCTGTGTTATAGCAAACTACCAGAGTGTAGTTTCCGCAGCCAAGAGTGAGCGGATAAACAAAGTGATAAATATGTTTAAGAAGGCATTGGAGGCCTAAAGTAAAATGAAAATAATCCGCGGGTTTGCCCAAGCAGAAAAAAGGCTTTCCCGCCGGGATAAGGCCGGGTTCTTTCTGGATGAAACTGAAAGAACCGAACTTGCCAGACGGCTGGGGGTAGACCCTGAAAAGGCTGTAAACGGCATAATTGCAGATGTACGCAAGCAGGGCGATGAAGCTGTTTTAGGGTACACCCTGAAGTTTGACCGCGCCAATCTGTCAAAGCTGGAGGTTGGACAGCCGGAAATCCAGCAAGCCGCCAGTGAAATTCCTGCTGAACTATTTGAAGCCCTTCAATTGGCAGCCTCTCAAATACGGGCTTATCACCGTTTTCAGAAAGAAGCCGTCTGGAAAGCGGCTGAAATCATGCAAGGCAAACAGCTTATCCGCCCGCTGGAACGGGTAGGTTTATATGTGCCCGGCGGCAAAGCTTTTTACCCCTCAACCGTGCTTATGACCGCTATTCCGGCCAGAGAAGCCGGGGTTAAAGAAATTATACTGGTTACTCCTCCGGGAGCAAACGGCAAAATACCTGCACCAACCTTGGCGGCAGCTCAGATAGCCGGTGTAGACCGCATATTCGCTTGCGGAGGCGCTCAAGCAGTGGCAGCCTTGGCTTTTGGTACAAAGTCCATACCCAAAGTAGACAAGATATGCGGGCCGGGTAATATATTTGTTACATTGGCTAAAAAAGCCGTATTCGGGGTAGTAGATATTGACGGACTTCAGGGGCCCAGCGAAGTGTTGATAGTAGCTGACCAGTATGCTAACGCCGAATATTGTGGCTCGGATATTTTGGCACAGGCAGAACATGATGCACTGGCTTCATCAATACTTATAACCACGTCTGAAGATTTGGCTAACAGGGTAAATGATATTGTGGAATCAAAAGCCGATACCTGTTCCCGCAGGGATATTATCAAGCAATCTCTACGGGATAATGGACTGATTGCGGTGGTGGATAATATAAACGAGGCTATCAAACTGGCCAACATGTATGCCGCCGAACATCTGTGCCTGCTGGTAAAAGATTCGGAGAAATACCTTCCCCAAATAAATCATGCCGGTTGCATATTCTACGGAGAAAAGGCCAGTGTAGTTATGGGGGATTACGTAGCCGGACCAAGCCATGCATTGCCCACTTCCGGCACAGCCCGTTTCAGTTCTCCCCTTAATATACTTGATTTTGTAAAATATATAGATATTGTCAAAGTGGATAAACAGGATATTGCAAAGCTAGGGCAAGCTGCCGCTACTATTGCCAAGGCTGAAGGGCTGGAATGCCATGCCGAAGCTGTTTTGAAGCGGCTGGAATAAGCGAGAAATAATATGACCTATAATCTGAAGAAATATATACGCACAGACCTGGAGGACTTTGCCGGATATTCTGCCTGCAAAGCACCCGAACTGGTCAAAACCAGCAAACTGATAATCAAGCTGGATGCCAATGAAAACCTGTACGGGGCTGCCCCAACTGTGCGGCAGGCTATGGCTGAGTTCAATCAGTATCATATTTACCCTGATGCCACCCAGTCTGAAATCCGCCGATTGCTCTCTGAATATACAGGTGTAGCTGTTGAGCAAATTGTCTGCGGGGCAGGTTCTGACCAGCTGATAGATTTGTTGCTTCGGCTGTTTATAAACCCCGGAGACGAGGTTATTAATTGTCCGCCTACCTTTGCCATGTATAAATTTTATACTGAGCTGAACCGAGGCAAGATAGTCAATGTACCGCGTGATGCCAGCTATAACATAAATATTGCCGCGATAAACAATGCCATTACCCCGCAAACCAAGCTGATATTTATAGCCGCCCCCAATAACCCCACAGGCACGGCCATAAGCAAAGAGGAAATCCGTCAGATACTGGATTTGGGTGTACCCACCGTAGTTGATGAAGCCTATTACGAATTTACCGGACAGACTATGGTTTCGGATATGTCAAAATACCCTAACCTTATGATACTCCGCACCTTTTCAAAATGGGCAGGACTGGCAGGTCTCCGGGTAGGTTATGGACTATTCCCACCGATAATTGCCGACTATCTGTCACGTATCAAAGACCCTTATTCGGTAAATATTGCAGCTGATGCGGCCGTCCGCCAGACCATGCTCCAGCGTGAGTATATGCTGGAAACTGTAAAAAAGATTGTTAATGAACGGCAGCGGTTATATACTGAACTAAGTAAATTTGGCTGGCTGAAACCATATCCTTCTGTGGCCAATTTTATTTTGTGCAAACTTCTTAAAGGCAAAGCCAAAGAAGTTCAGCATGAACTGGAGTCAAAGGGTATTCTGGTAAGGTGCTTTGATGCCCCGATGATGGAGAACTGCCTGCGTTTTTCAGTGGGCAAACCCGAAGATACAGACGGACTGTTAAAAGCTCTGGGTGAAATGGGGGAATAATATGACCAAAAGAACAGCATCTATAAAAAGGCAGACTACCGAAACTACCATTAGCCTGAGCCTTAATTTAGACGGCACCGGTCAGGCAGACATGTGTACCGGGGTCAGGCTGTTTGACCATATGCTTTCCCAACTGGCTAAGCATGGGTTATTTGACATAAATATTTCTGCCAACGGAGATGATATCCATCATCTGGTTGAAGATGTGGCACTTACCCTTGGCAAAGCCTTTAATGAAGCTTTAGGGGAACGCAAAGGGATTGTCCGCATGGCTGATGCTACTGTACCCATGGATGATTCTTTGGCTTCAGTAGCCTTGGACTTAAGCGGAAGGGGATATGCGGTAATGGATTTGTCTTTTGCCAAAAACGACCTTACCGGCTTCCCTACAGACTTGGTCAGGCACTTTCTGGAGACCTTTGCTATTGAAGGGCGGCTTAATTTGCATGCCCGTATTCTTTATGGCTCTAATGACCACCATAAAGCCGAAGCCCTTTTTAAGGCGCTGGCGAGGGCACTGGACAAAGCTACCAGTATTGACCCCAGACGCGAGGGTGTTGCCCCCAGCACCAAAGGCATGCTGGAAAACTGATTTAAATAATTTACAGAATTAAAAAAGGGGCGGAAAGCCCCTTTTATTTTTTATATCATATATATAGCAGAATTAACCCAACTTCAGGCCGGTTATTCTTTCATAAGCATATTCATAGCGGAGGGTAGTTGATTTGATAACCTCATCCGGCAGTACCGGACCGGGAGGCTCTTTGTTCCAGCTGATAGTCTCCAGATAATCCCGCACAGGCTGTTTGTCATAGCTGTCCTGCGCTTCGCCCACTTTATAGGTTTTTTCATCCCAAAAGCGGCTGGAATCCGGGGTAAGAGCTTCGTCAATAAGGATAAGTTCAGTCCCATCCAGACCAAACTCAAACTTGGTGTCGGCAATAATAATGCCCCTATTACGGGCATATTCACGGCCGAATTTATAGAGCTCCAAGCTCTTTCTAGCCAGTTTATCCGCCAGATCCTTGCCAACCATACCTTCCAGTTCAGCAATAGACATAGGGCGGTCATGTTCGCCATCACCCTTAGTGGTAGGGGTAAAGATAGGTTTGGGTAGCTCCTGACTTTGCTGAAGACCTTTTGGCATGGAGACGCCATTCACTGTACCCAGTTTTTTGTATTCACTCCAAGCTGACCCGGCAATATAACCACGCACTACACATTCAACAGAAACCCGATTTACCTTTTTAACTACCATACTTCTGCCAATCAGATATTCAGGGTATTTGAAACGTTCTGCTGATGGCAGGTATTTATCCAGACAACTGGTATTTTCAACCAGCTCTATTACATGGTTAGGTATGATATGGGCCGTTTTTTCAAACCAGAATGATGAAATACGGTTCAGAACACGCCCTTTGCCGGATATGCCTGAAGGCAATATTACATCAAAGGCTGAAATGCGGTCACTAGCCACGATAAGCAGTTTATCACCCAGCAAATAGGTATCACGCACTTTGCCTTTTATGAAAGAAGGCAGGGGCAGGGCTGTTTCCATTAGTACTTTGATGTCAGTCATTTATATAGCTCTGGGAGCCAACCCCTCATCAGAGGAAGCCTCCCCATCTTTCTTCCACTGGGAATTAGTCAGTCCTACCCGTCTGAATATATCATCTATATAACGCAGGTAAAACTTGTAATCAAATAATTCATCAATTTCACCACAAGACATATGTTCCATAACCTCGGTATCAGCTTTGAGCAGATTCATGAAATTATCTTCACCCTGCCAGGTACGCATGGCATTCCGCTGTACCATTTTGTAAGCCTGCTGGCGGGAAAGGCCCTTGTTTATCAGTGCAAGCATAACCCTCTGCGAATAAACTAAACCGCCGGTCAGATTCAAATTCTTTTCCATCTGTTCGGGGAAAACATTCAAGCCCTTTATAACATTGGTAAAGATGTGCAAAGCATAATCCAGCAGCAAACACCCGTCAGGCATTATCACCCGTTCGGTAGAAGAATGGCTGATATCACGCTCATGCCAGAGCGGCTGATTTTCCATGGCAGTAACGGAATAACCGCGTATTATGCGGGCAATACCGCAAATACGTTCGCAAAGCTCAGGATTTTTCTTATGAGGCATAGCTGATGAACCGGTTTGACCTTTTTCAAAGGGTTCTTCGGCCTCGTGGCATTCAGTCTTTTGGAGTGCCCGTATTTCGGTTGCAAATTTCTCCAGTGAACCGGCAATAATGGCCAGAGTAGTCATGTACTGGGCATGGCGGTCACGCTGGATTACCTGATTTGATATGGGGGCAGGTGAAAGCCCCAGTTTTTTGCAGGCTATCTCTTCAATTTCGGGTGACAGAGTAGCATAAGTGCCTACCGCCCCTGACATTTTACCAACTGTAATGGCTTTGGTAGCTTCGGTAAGACGCTGACGGTTGCGTTTCATTTCTTCCATCCACAGGGCTAGTTTCAGCCCGAAGGAGATGGGTTCGGCATGTACGCCATGAGTGCGGCCTACCTGAACGGTATATTTATGCTCCATAGCTTTGGCTGCCAGAGCATTTATCAGCTCTTTAATGCCGCTGTTAAGTATTTTTGAGGCTTCTACCAGCTGGAGGCTGAGAGCCGTGTCCATAACATCTGAAGAAGTCATGCCCATATGGATAAAGCGGGACTCCTCACCCAAACTTTCAGCTACAGAACCCAAGAAAGCCGTCATGTCATGGTGGGTTTCTTTAAGAAGCTCTTCCATGCGTTTGAAATTCAAACGTGCCAGTTTGATTTTGGTGATATCCTCCCGTGAGATTACACCTAGTTTAGCCCAAGCTTCACAAACTGCAATCTCAATATCCAGCCAATAAGCAAACTTACTCTCGTCTGACCAGACTTTTTTCATTTGAGGGCGGCTATATCGCTCTATCATTTGTTTTCACCTTTTAGTTCCTGACGGTAGCTTACGTAAGCCTGACGGATATTTTGATATTTTAAACCCAGAATTTCGGCCGCCAGATAAGCCGCATTTTTAGCACCCGCAGCACCAATAGCTACTGTAGCTACCGGTATACCGGCCGGCATCTGGACTATAGAGTACAGGGCGTCAACTCCTTTGAGTTCACTGGAAGCAATAGGGACACCAATAACCGGCAGTGTTACCCAGCTGGCAATTACCCCCGGCAGATGCGCTGCGCCCCCGGCAGCAGCTATAATCAGTTCAATCCCCCGGTCAGGTGCATTCAAACAAAACTCCTGCACTTTTTCCGGAGTACGATGGGCAGACATAACCAGAGTTTCAAAAGAAATAGCCATTTTCTCCAGTATTTCTTCAGTGGGCTTCATAAACTCGGCGTCAGACTTGGACCCCATAACAATACTAACTAATGGCATAGTTCCCTCCCGTTAAACAAGGCTATGTCCCTGCGATACTGGCAATCTTCAAAAGATATGCGGTTGATATTTTTATATACATTATCTCTGGCGGCTTCTATACTTTCACCTTTACTTACCAGACACAACACCCGCCCGCCGTTAGTAAGTACTTCACCTTCTTCAGAAGCCACTGTGCCGGCATGAAAGACCAGTATATCTGATGGCATATCTGAAAGGCCGTTTATAGGTAATTTCTTGCGGTATTCAGCCGGGTAACCTCCGGAAGCCAATACCACCCCGACTGCACAGGAGTCTTCCATTTCTATATCCAGTTTATCAAGACGGCCTTCAATAGTGGCTTCCACTATCTCAAGCAAGTCTGTTTTAAGCAAGGGCAGTAGTACCTGGGTTTCAGGATCTCCAAAACGGGCATTAAACTCCATCACTTTTGGCCCTTCGGCTGTTATCATCAGTCCGGCATATAAAACGCCTTTATAGATAATACCGCGGTCTGCCAGAGCCTTTATGACTGGCAGCAGAATGCGGGACATTATTTCTTCTTTCAGTTCAGGTGTGAAAAAAGCGGGAGGCGTATAGCTACCCATACCGCCGGTATTGGCACCTTTATCACAGTCATATATCCTTTTATAATCACAAGCGGCACTTAACGGAGCAACAGTTTTGCCATCTGTAAAAGCAAAAAAGCTCATTTCCCGCCCAACCATGCATTCTTCTATAACCACATTTTCACCGGCTTCACCAAATATTTTGGCTTCCATCATATCTGATAAAGCTGCCATAGCCTGGTCATAGGTTTGGGCAACCGTAACCCCTTTGCCACCTGCCAGACCGTCGGCTTTGACCACAACCGGCATTTCCAGCCTACTTAAATATGAACAGGCTTTTTCATAACTTGAAAAACTGCGGCTGTAAGCGGTGGGGATTTTGTTTGAAAGAAGCAGCTCTTTGGTAAAAACCTTGCTGGATTCCAGCTGGGATGCTTCACGGCAGGGACCGAATATGCGTAAACCTGCAGAGGTAAACACATCTACTACTCCTCCTGCCAGAGGTGCTTCAGGGCCTACAAAAGTAAGGTCTATAGCCTTGTCTTTGGCAAACACCAGCAAACTCTTGATATTTGTACAGTTTATAGCTACATTTTCAGCTATAAGGCTTGTGCCGGCATTACCGGGGGCAACGTATATTTTTGTAACTTTCGGGCTCTGGGAAAGCTTCCAGACAATAGCATGCTCCCTTGCCCCATTTCCAATAACCAGAACTTTCAGAGTTGTCTCCTCAGCAAAACTAAACTATTCTTTTGCCCCGCTCGTAGCGTCCGTGCCACTGGGTAGCATAGAATTCATAATTGCCGTCTTCCCTTAAGAAAAGGAACTTTGAGTCTATATCCGTATTATGCCGGCAGGCAGGCGGGAAATTTATGGTATTTGACTCCATGCACTGCCAGATAGTTTCATCACTCCAGTGGCCTTTTTTCCTGACTGTCAGTACTATCTCTTCAGCGGAAGCACGCCCACCCAAACCCGTCAGTGCTTTTTTGACTTCGTCCAGGCAGGTTTCGGGTGTATAGCCTCTTCCCATGATATAACCGCCGGTCATAATGCCTTACTCCCATTCAATAGTGGAGGGCGGTTTAGAGCTTATATCGTAAACCACCCTGTTCACTTCTTTTACCTCGTTAACAATCCGGTTGGATATAATGGACAGCAAATCATAAGGCAGTTTTGCCCAATCTGCAGTCATGGCATCTTCACTGGTTACAGCCCTGATGGCTACCAGATAACCATAGGTGCGGAAATCACCCATAACACCCACAGATTTAACATCGGTCAGTATGGCAAAACTTTGCCATACCTGGTGATACATTTTGGCTTTCTTTATTTCACTCATAACAATCCAGTCCGCAGAGCGGAGGATTTCCAGCTTTTCTCGGGTAACTTCCCCGATAATACGGATAGCCAAACCCGGTCCGGGGAAGGGCTGGCGCCAAATCATTTCATCCGGCAGACCCAGTTCCTTGCCCAGCAGTCTGACTTCATCTTTAAAGAGATACCGCAAAGGCTCAATCAGTTTTAGCTTCATATGGGCGGGCAGACCGCCCACATTATGGTGGCTTTTTATCTTGGCGGAAGCCTTTGATACGGAAGATACACTTTCTATAACATCCGGGTACAACGTCCCTTGTGCCAAGAAATCAATCTGCCCAAGTTTACAGGCTTCATCTTCAAATACTTTTATAAATTCGCTACCGATAACCTTGCGTTTCTGTTCGGGGTCAGTAATACCGCCAAGGCTTTCAAGAAAGCGGTCAATTGCGTCTACATATATTATTTTCATACCCATGTGGTTCTTAAAAACGTGCAGAGTACGGTCAGCTTCTTCACGCCGAAGGAGACCATTATTTACATAAATACAAGTCAGTTGGTCACCTATAGCTTTATGGATAAGGGAAGCCACTACCGCCGAATCTACACCGCCGGAAAGGGCACAGATAACCTGCCCGTCACCGACCTGTTCACGTATGTTTTGAATGCTTTCCTGAATATAGTTGCCCATAGTCCAGTTAGCGTGGCATTTACATATATTGAAAACGAAATTTTTAAGAATGATTTTGCCATGGGGAGAATGGACAACTTCGGGGTGAAACTGCAAACCGTAAATATCAGATTCATTACCCATAACTGCCACCGGGCAGTTTTCGGTATAAGCCAGAGACTTGAAGCCAGCCGGCAGTTTCTCAATACGGTCACCATGGCTCATCCAGACGGGAGAAGGTTCAGGCATATCTGCCAAAAGTTCAGTATTTATCACGTTAGAGTGGAGCAGGGCATGGCCATACTCACGTTTATCACTGTGCTCAACTACACCGCCCAATTGCTGGGTAATGGCCTGCATACCATAGCAGATACCCAAAACCGGCAGTTTGCTTTCAAATATATAGGCCGGAGCTAAAGGCGCTTCCGGTTCGTATACGCTGGAAGGGCCTCCGGAGAGGATAAAACCTCTGGGATTTAGATGGGCTATTTTCTCCCATGGAGTATCGTGGGAAACCAGCTCGCAATAGACATGCATTTCACGTATGCGGCGGGCGATGAGTAAGCTGTACTGGGAACCAAAATCAAAAATAACAATTGATTCACGCAGGGTTTCTTCACCTGAATCAATGCATTCCGATTTTGCACCGGACTTCTCTCTGGCGATTTCCAGATAGGTTGAAACTTCAATATCTCCGGTAGTGGAAACTCTCAGGCTTTCGGCAGATTGTTTATTATTCATTTCGCTCATCATTTTCTTGATGGTAGCTTAACATTATAGGCTAAAATTGTAAAGCAAACAGGCCTGTTTTTGCCCGGTTTAGGCCCAATAATACTTGACTAAACAGCTCAAGAGTATTTAGATATATCTACCGCTTTATAAAAAACTTAAGGTAATAAATATATGACACAAAATCAGTTTGATACGGATATGGAAATCCAGATAAATAGGGCAGTCCAAGTACTTAAAAATGGCGGAGTAGTAATATTCCCGACGGACACAGTTTACGCAGTGGGGGCATTAGCCAGCAATACCCATGCAGTTAACCGCGTATTTGACATAAAAGGCAGAACCAACACCAAAGGTTTGCCCGCTTTGATAGGGGATATTTCGCAGATACACCAGGTAGCTAAAATATTCCCGCCTCTGGCCCGGAAACTGGCAGCAGAGTACTGGCCGGGAGGGCTTACTCTGGTACTGCCCAAGACAGATAATATTCCGCTTGAGCTGACCGGTGGAAATGAAACCGTGGCTATACGGATACCCAATCAGGCGGCGGTTATTGAAATGCTGAAACGGGTGGCCGAACCTGTAACCGGCACCAGTGCCAACCTTAGCGGCTGCAAAAGCTCACTAAACGCTAGTGAAGCCAAAATCCAGCTGGGTGACAGGGTGGACTTTATCCTTGACGGGGGTCAGGTGAGCGGGGGAGTGGAATCTACTATCGTAGCCGTAAATAATGATGAACTGAAGATTATTCGCCAGGGGGCAATAAAAGAATCAGATATAATGAAAACAGCCGGAAAAACTGGCTATTCAGCTTGACAGCAAACGTGGACTGTGTTATGGTTAAACACTTCCAATAATCTGTCGTAAACCCGTCCTTAGAGGACGGTTTTTAATTCTTTCAAACGGGAGCGCATATATGAAAAGCGAAGATGTCAAACTAGGTATTGAACGTGCCCCTCACCGGTCTTTGCTGCGCGCTCTGGGTCTGAATACCGAAAGTTTCCAAAAACCCTTTATAGGTATAGTGAATAGCTTTACCGAAGTAGTCCCCGGTCATATTCACCTCAGACAGATTTCCGAAGCCGTCAAAGAAGGCATAAATGCCGCCGGCGGAGTAGGTTTTGAGTTTAATACCATTGCAGTTTGTGACGGTATCGCCATGAACCATGCCGGCATGAAATACAGCCTGCCCAGCCGTGAAATCATTGCCAACACAGTTGAAATAATGGCTATGGCCCATGCCTTTGACGGTCTGGTTTTCATACCTAACTGTGACAAGGTTGTGCCCGGTATGCTCATGGCCGCCTGCCGTTTGAATATCCCCTCTATATTTGTCAGCGGCGGCCCTATGCTGGCCGGACGTTTACGAAAGAATGACCAAGTTAGCTGTGTAGATTTAAATAGCGTTTTTGAAGCAGTTGGTCAGGTTGCCAAAGGCCAGATGACAGAAGAAGAACTGCTGGAACTGGAAAAAGTGGCTTGCCCCGGTTGCGGCAGTTGTGCAGGTATGTTTACCGCCAATACTATGAATTGCCTTACCGAAGCTCTGGGTATGGCCTTGCCAGGTAACGGCACCATACCAGCGGTAGATTCACGCCGCACTCAGCTTGCCAAAAGTGCCGGACAGCAGATAATGCAGCTGATAAAAGATAATATTTGCCCCAAAGATATAATAACTCCTGATGCCATTCACAATGCATTCAGTCTGGATGTGGCACTGGGCGGCAGTACCAATTCGGTACTGCACGTGATGGCTGTTGCTCATGAAGCCGGGGCTGATTTTTCACTGGAACAGATAAACCGGATAAGTGATTGTACCCCGAATTTGTGCAAGCTTCGCCCGTCCGGCCCGTACCATATTGAAAATCTTGACCAGGCAGGCGGAATAGGCAGTGTCCTGAAGGAACTGAAACCTTGGCTGAAAAATGATGCACGCACTGTCTCCGGTAAAACTATAGGACAACTGGCAGATGCCGCACCCAAAGCAGATAATAAAGTTATCCGTTTTGCTTCCAACCCGTATTCACCCAAAGGCGGATTGGCTGTTTTATTCGGTAACCTTGCACCTAATGGCAGTGTAGTCAAACGTTCTGCGGTTGCCCCTGAGATGATGGTTCATCGCGGGCCTGCCCGCATATTTGACTCTGAAGAGCTGGCGACTAAAGCTATTATGGGCGGGAAAATAAAGCCGGGTGATGTACTGGTTATCCGTTATGAAGGGCCTAAAGGCGGGCCTGGTATGCGGGAAATGCTTACCCCCACCTCACTTTTGGCCGGCATGGGGCTGGATAAAGAAGTAGCCCTGATTACTGACGGGCGTTTTTCCGGAGCAACCCGCGGAGCCGCCATGGGACATGTTTCACCTGAAGCAGCCGCTTGCGGGCCTATAGCAGCCTTGCAGGACGGGGATATGATAAATATTGATATCCATAACTATAAACTTTCGGTAGAGCTTTCAGATGAAGAAATCCAAAAGCGTTTGGCAAATGTGCCTGTTTTTGAACCGAAGATTAAAAGCGGTTACTTGAAATTTTATACAGAGAACGTCACCTCGGCCAGTACCGGGGCGGTTTTTAAAGACTAAGTCTAAGGGGGCAATGAGAAAATGAAATTGACTGGCGCCCAGATAGTATGCGAAAGTCTGCTCAAAGAAGGAGCAGGCATAATCTTCGGGTATCCGGGTGGAGTACTCTTGCCCTTGTACGATACTTTTACCCAGTACCCTGCCCTCAGGCATATATTGACCCGGCATGAACAGGGTGCCGCCCATGCCGCTGACGGTTTTGCCAGAGTTACCGGCAAGGTAGGTGTTTGTCTGGCAACGTCTGGGCCGGGTGCGACCAACCTGATTACCGGCATTGCCAATGCCTATATGGATTCAATTCCTATGGTAGCCATTACCGGTCAGGTTACACGTAACCTTATCGGCAAAGATGCTTTTCAGGAGATTGATATCACCGGTATCACTTTGCCCATTACCAAGCAGAATTATCTGGTAACCAAGGCAAGTTCTCTGGCAGATACTATAAAGGAAGCCTTTTATTTAGCCCGAACCGGACGCCCCGGCCCGGTGCTGATAGATATACCCAAAGATGTATTCATTGAACAGGCGGAGTTTGAATACCCCGATGAACCGGATTTGCCCGGTTACAAGCCCGTCATAAAGGGCAACCTGATGCAAATACAAAAGGCTGCCAGACTTATAGAAACAGCTGAAAAGCCGGTAATTATTGCCGGTCACGGAGTAAATATTTCAGGCGCCAACGAAGAACTGAAGACTCTGGCTGAAAACTGTCAGTTACCAGTTATTACCACTCTGCTAGGTGTCAGCAGTTTCCCCGAGGACCATGTCTTGAGTTATGGCATGCTGGGTATGCATGGTATGGCTTATGCCAATATGGCTGTAGCCGCCACTGACCTGATAATAGCCATAGGCATGCGTTTTGATGACCGGGTTACCGGCAAATTGAGCTCCTTTGCTCCTCATGCCAGTGTTATCCATATAGATATAGACCCTGCCGAAATAGGCAAAAATGTACGGGTTGATGTGCCCATCGTGGGTGATGTCAAAAATGTACTGAAATCACTCAACAAACAAGTGGAATGTGTTCAGCACCCTGACTGGCTGAGGCAACTGGAAAACTGGCGAAGGGAACACCCTCCGCTTTCCATACGGCATACTGACCTTATTCTGCCTCAGTATATAGTTCAACAGATAAGTGAAGCTACCCGCGGGAACGCTATTGTGGTTACCGGTGTGGGACAGCACCAGATGTGGGCCGCCCAGCATTATACCTATATCCGCCCCAACTCACTGGTAACTTCCGGCGGTTTGGGTACTATGGGGTTTGACTTGCCTGCCGCTTTGGGTGCCAAGGTTGGTTGCCCTGACGAAACTGTCTGGTGCATTGCCGGTGACGGCGGTTTCCAGATGAATATGCAGGAATTGGGAACAGTGGTACAAGAGAAAGCGGCCGTTAAAATAGCTGTTTTCAATAACGGCTATCTGGGCATGGTTCGCCAGTGGCAGGACTTGTTCTATAACAAAAATTATGTGGCCACTCCTTTAGGATGCCCTGACTTTATAAAAATAGCAGAAGCATACGGCATTCCGGCTTTAAATGTTAAACGCAAGGAAGACGTCCGCCCGGCTATTGAACAGGCTATGTCCACCGAAGGACCATTCCTTTTGAACTTTGTGATTGAACCCGAAGAAAACGTATATCCCATGGTTCCTCCCGGCGCCGCTCTCCACGAAGTACTGGAAGAACCTAAGAAAGAGGTGAGTGCATGTCCCCGACGAAGCATACCATAGTAGCTTTAGTTGAAGACAGACCCGGCGTATTAAACCGCATGGCCAGCCTTTTCAGACGGCGTGGTTTCAATATTGACAGTATTGCAGTTGGGCGGAGTGAGACACCGGGTTTTTCCCGCATGACCATTGTGGTTGACGGGGCTAATACCATGGTAGAGCAGGTACGCAAACAGCTTGATAAAGTGATAGATGTGGTAAAGGTATCCGACATTACCGGACAGGATATCATCTGCCGTGAACTGGCACTTATAAAAGTAAAATCCACCCCTGCCAACCGCAGTGAAATAATGCAGATTGTAGATATTTTCCGGGCAAAGATAGTGGACGTAGCTTCCGATTCGTTGACAGTGGAAGTAACCGGAGATGAAGAAAAAGTAAATTCGCTATATAATCTGTTACGTGCATTTGGTATTAAGGAGATAACCCGTACGGGACGAATTGCCATGACCCGCGGCGGGCTTGCTACGGCTACCGAACTGCAATCATCTAAAGAATTAAAAACAAAAGAGTAAAAAGCTCTAGGAGGAAAAATGGCTGTCATATATTACGATAAGGACTGTGATCTGAGCCTTATTGAAAAGAAACTTATTGGTATTGTCGGTTATGGTGCCCAGGGTCATGCCCATGCCCAGAACCTGCGTGATTCAGGCCTGAAAGTTATTGTAGCTTGTGTTGAAGGCGGACGCGGCTGGAAGAAAGCCACTGCTGACGGTTTTGAAGTAATGTGTGTAGCCGAAATGGCCAAAAAAGCTGACCTCATCATGATGCTGGCTCCTGATACCTCACAGGCCAAGATTTATAAAGATTCAGTTGAACAGGGGCTGAAGCCCGGTAAAATGCTGATGTTTGCCCACGGCTTCAATATACATTACGGGCAGATAGTACCCCCCTCATTTGTAGATGTGACCATGATAGCCCCCAAATGCCCCGGCTATATGCTCAGGCAGGTTTTCACCGAGGGTGCAGGCGCTCCTTCGCTGATTGCTGTTGAACAGGATGCCAGCGGCAAGGCCAAGGAACTGGCTCTGGCTTATGCCAAGGGTATCGGTTCCAACCGTGCCGGCATACTGGAAACTACTTTTGCCGAAGAAACCGAAACCGACCTATTTGGTGAGCAGGCTGTTTTATGCGGCGGCACTACCTCACTGGTCAAAGCAGGTTTTGAAACACTGGTTGAGGCCGGATATCAGCCCGAAGTGGCTTACTTCGAATGTCTGCATGAGTTAAAGCTGATTGTAGATTTGATGTACCAGGGCGGTATTGCCTATATGCGTGATTCCATTTCCGACACCGCCAAATACGGTGACTTCACCCGCGGTCCCAGAGTTATCAACGAGGATACCTATGAAACTATGGGCGAGATACTGGGTGAAATTCAGGATGGCAGCTTTGCCAAGGAATGGATACTGGAAAATCAGGCCGGACGTCCCGTTTACAATTCACTCCGCCGCATGGAGTCTGAGCACCTTATTGAAGAAGTGGGTGCCGAACTGCGCTCTATGATGAGCTGGCTGAAAAAGAAAAAGTAAAGGGTATTTTAAAATTACCATGACAGATTACATTCCAAATTATATAAGCGGACTGTATCACAGCCTGGCTGAAGGGAAACTTCTCATCCTTAGCAGCCCCTCTTTCTGGACGAAGAGGGGTATCCGGTTACAATGCTAAATATAGAGTAATTTTCTTTCAGAAAGGATTTTTGTCATGGACAGAATAAAGATTTTTGATACCACCCTCAGAGACGGAGAGCAAGCAGCCGGTGCTTCTTTAAATGCACAGGAAAAGCTGGAGATAGCCCGGCAGCTTGAAAAACTGGGGGTGGATATCATTGAAGCAGGCTTTCCCATCACCTCGCCGGGTGATTTTGAAGCCGTAAAGCTAATAGCCCAAGAAGTACGCACCCCTGTTATCTGTGGTTTGGCCAGAGCCATACCGGCAGATATTGACCGTGCCTGGGAAGCTTTGAAAGAGGCTGCCCATCCCCGGATCCATGTGTTTATTTCTTCATCTGAAATACACATGGTTCACCAGATAAAAAAGAGCCGTGACGAAGTGCTGGAGCTGGCGCGCACTATGGTAGCCAAAGCCAAAGGCTACACTGATGATATAGAGTTTTCGCCCATGGACGCCAGCCGCTCTGACCCGGAGTTTCTGTATAAACTGCTTGAAGCAGTTATAGATGCCGGGGCTACCACCCTGAATATACCTGATACCGTTGGTTATGCTATTCCCAGTGAATTCGGTGAACTTATAAAAGGTATCCGCCAGAACGTGCCCAATATAGGCAAAGCGGTTATAAGCGTGCATTGCCATGATGATTTGGGTATGGGCACAGCCAATTCGCTGGCGGCAGTTAAAAACGGTGCCCGTCAGGTGGAATGCACCTTGAATGGCATAGGTGAACGGGCCGGCAATGCCGCACTTGAAGAAGTAGTGATGGCACTGCGTACCCGAAGCGACTTTTTCAATTTTGAAACAGGTATAAACACACAGGAAATATACCGCACCAGCCGTCTGGTCAGTGCTCTTACCGGTTTCGCCATTCAACCCAACAAGGCAGTTGTGGGTGAAAATGCTTTCCGCCACCAGTCCGGTATTCACCAAGACGGCGTTATTAAAATGGCTAAAACGTTTGAAATTATGGATCCCAAGGAAGTGGGTATTCAGGCATCCAGTTTGGTATTGGGCAAGCTTTCAGGCCGCCATGCTTTCAAACAGCATCTGACTGAACTGGGCTTTGACCTGAACGAAGAAGATTTTGATCGTGCTTTCAAAGCATTTAAAGATTTGGCAGACAAAAAGAAGGACGTAACTGACCGGGATATAGAAGCTCTGGTTGCCGAAGAACTGCGGACTACAGTTGAACTTTATCATCTTGACCGCATACAGGTTACCTCCGGAGACAGAGGCATACCCACCGCCGCAGTGCGTCTGACTACCCCGAATGGGGGAGCTGTTGAAGATGCCTCTTTGGGCAGCGGACCGGTAGATGCCGTTTACAAGGCCATAAACCGGATAGTAAACGTACCTAACAAACTGACTGAGTTTTCGGTTAAGTCTGTTACGGCCGGTATTGATGCACTGGGTGAAGTGCTTATCCGTATTGAAAGTGACGGTGTGACCTATACAGGACGCGGGTCCGATACAGATATAATAGTAGCCAGTGCCAAGGCCTATATGAATGCCTTGAACCGCTTGCTTAGGGTTAAGAACGCATCTTAAAAGGAGCAACCTACCATGCCGATAGAAGTGGAAATGCTCTTTCGCATTCTGCTTGCCATGGTACTGGGCGGGATTGTCGGTTATGAACGGGAACGTTCAGGCAAGGCCGCCGGGCTGCGTACTAATACCCTTATTTGTGTAGGTTCCTGCCTGATAACACTGGTATCTATTTACGGTTTTTCGGAAACGGATATCAGCCGGATAGCAGCCGGAATAGTTACCGGCGTGGGCTTTCTGGGAGCGGGTGCTATACTCCGCCAGTCAGAGGGACACGTTGAGGGCTTAACCACTGCCGCTACTATTTGGGCAGTAGCCGGTATAGGTCTGGCTGTTGGTGCAGGTATGTACTTTTTATCGGCTGTCGGTACCGGTGTTATATTACTGATATTACTTATTGACCGGGTAAAATTCCGTTAGATATTCTTGGAGAGGTTATGATGAACTTAGTTGAAAAAATACTGGCCGCCCACTGCGGCAAAACCCAGGTCAGCCCGGGTGACTTTATAAATGCCAAAGTAGACCTGGTACTGGCTAATGACATTACCGCACCTATAGCCATTAAAGAATTTAAAAAGGTTGGAGTCAGCAAGGTATTTGACTCCAAAAAGATAGTCTTTGTGCCTGACCATTTTGTACCCAACAAGGATATTGCATCCGCCGAACAGGTTAAAATGGTGCGTGAGTTTGCCCGTGAACAAGGGATACTCTTTTTTGAATGCGGGAAAATGGGCGTTGAACATGTAATCCTGCATGAGCAGGGTTTGGTATTGCCGGGTGATATTGTGGTAGGTGCCGACTCCCATACCTGCACTTACGGTGCACTGGGCGCTTTCACTACCGGCATGGGCTCAACCGATATAGCCGCCGCTATGGCTACCGGTGAAGTCTGGATGAAAGTTCCCCAAACTATCAAATTTAACTATTCGGGCAAACTGCCGAAATGGATTGGCGGCAAAGACCTTATCCTGTACACCATAGGGCAGACGGGTGTGGACGGGGCTTTGTACTCTGCCATGTTTTTCTGTGGTGAGGCTATTGAAGCGCTCTCTATGGAAAACCGCTTTACCATGTCCAATATGGCTATTGAAGCAGGCGGCAAGGCCGGGCTGTTCCGGGTTGATGAAAAAACTCTGGAATATGTAACCCCCAGAGCCAAACGCCAGTACACAGTTTATGACAATGATGCTGATGCGTCATATGCTAAAACATACAATTTTGATATTTCCAAGATTGAGCCACAGGTATCACTGCCGCATTCACCGGCAAATGCCCGCCCTGTCAGCCAGATTGGTAAAATTAAGGTTGACCAGGTTATCATCGGTTCCTGTACCAACGGGAGACTGGAAGACCTGGCCGTGTCTGCCAAACTGCTAAAAGGAAATGTGGTTCACCCTGACCTGCGGACTATTGTTATTCCCGGCTCACAGCAGGTATATCTGGATGCCCTGAAGGCAGGCTATATTGAAACCTTTATCAATGCCGGAGTTGCGGTTTCCACACCCACCTGCGGCCCTTGTCTGGGTGGACATATGGGTATTTTGGCGGCCGGTGAACGATGCTTAGCAACCACCAACCGCAATTTTGTAGGGCGCATGGGCAGTCCCAAGAGCGAAGTATATCTGGCAGGTCCGGCGGTTGCCGCTGCCACCGCCATTAAAGGATACATTGCCCACCCTGATGAAATTTAGATAGTTAATCTTGTTAAAGGATTGTGAAGAAGCTGTTGTTTAAAACAGGCTTTATTCAGCTAGGAGAAAAGATGTTAAAAGGATTTGTGCATAAATACGGTGAAAATGTGGATACAGATGCCATTATCCCGGCACGTTATTTAAACGTATCCGAGCCCAAGGCACTGGCCGAACACTGTATGGAAGATATAGACCTGGACTTTGTAAAAAAAGTTAAACCGGGTGACTTTATCGTAGCCACTACCAATTTCGGTTGCGGCTCGTCCCGTGAGCATGCGCCTATTTCCATAAAAGCTTCCGGTGTTTCGGCAGTAATAGCCGCCAGTTTCGCCCGCATATTTTTCCGCAATGCTATAAATATCGGCTTGCCATTGCTTGAAAGTGCCGAAGCTGCCGAAAAAATAAACAGCGGTGATGAACTGGAAATAGATTTGGAAACCGGTATTATCAAAGACCTGACTACCGGCGAAAAATTTTCTGCCAAACCGTATCCCGAATTTATGTCCCGCCTGATAAAAGCCGGCGGTCTTATAGAATATACCCGTGAAAAACTTTGCGGAAGAGGTGTTTAGTTGGATTTCAAACTGACAGTTCTGCCTGGTGACGGTATCGGTCCGGAGGTTATGGACGAAGGCTTAAAAGTTTTAAATGCCGTCGCCAAAAAATACAAGCACACTTTTAAATATCAGTACGGACTTATCGGCGGTTGCTGTATAGACAAAGAGGGAGTAGCACTTAGTCCGGCAGCTCTGGCTATGTGCAAAAAATCCGATGCCGTTTTATTGGCGGCAGTGGGTGACCCCCGTTTTGATGACCCTAAACTGCCTGTCCACCCTGAAGACGGCCTGTTGGCACTTAGAAAGGGACTTGGCCTTTTTGCCAATATCCGTCCGGTCAAGGTTGCCCCTTCACTGGTAAATTCCACCCCCATAAAGGCCGAAATAGTAAAAGGGACTGATTTCATATTTATCCGGGAACTAACCGGTGGCGTATATTTTGCCAAACCCAAAAAACGCTGGACGACACCTGCCGGTATCCGCAAAGCTACTGACAGCATGACTTACTCTGAAAAAGAGATTGAACGGATTGTGCGGGTAGGGTTTGAGCTGGCTAAAAACCGCAAGAAAAAATTGGTTAGCGTAGACAAGGCCAATGTCTTACTGTCTTCCCGCTTGTGGCGCCAGATAGTTATAGAAGTGGCAAAAGATTACCCTGAGGTGAAGGTAGAACATGTACTGGTAGATGCCTGTGCCATGAAACTTATACTTGCACCTACCTATTTTGACGTTATTGTCACCGAAAACTTGTTCGGTGATATTTTGACAGACGAGGCCTCCATGCTGGCAGGTTCTATGGGTATGCTGCCTTCTGCCTCTCTGGCAGGCATACCGGCAAAGGGCACTAAAATTTTTGGTCTCTATGAACCTATTCACGGCAGTGCCCCCACTATTGCCAAACAAAATATTGCCAACCCCATTGCCACCATTTTAAGCATAGCCATGATGCTACGCTACTCTTGTGGACTGGAGACTGAAGCTGTTGAAATTGAATCTGCGGTTGACAAGGTTCTGGCAGCTGGTTATGCTACGATAGATATATTCAAAGAGGGTAATACCAAGCTCGGTACTGCCGAGATGGGTAACCAGATAGCTAAAATGATAGGAGGCTAAACTCCTGTGCAGGTAAAACTATACGATACTACTTTAAGAGACGGTTCCCAGCGGGAGGGCATTTCCTTCACGGTGGCGGACAAGCTTAAGATTGCCCAAAAACTGGATGATCTGGGCATACATTATATTGAAGGCGGCTGGCCGGGTTCAAACCCAAAGGATAGCGAATTTTTCACTCAGGCAAAATCACTTAAATTGAAAAATGCCAAAATGGTGGCTTTCGGGTCTACCCGCCGCCCAAAAGTAAAGGCAGATGCAGATACCACCCTGAAACAACTGATTGATTCAGGTACGGAATATGTGACTTTAGTAGGTAAAAGTTCGGCCAGACAGGTAACACAGGTACTGGAAACCACTCTGGAAGAAAATCTGGCCATGATTACCGAATCTATTGAGTACCTGCGTTCCAAATGCATAAAGGTCTTTCTGGATGCCGAGCATTTCTTTGACGGCTATAAGGATAACCCCGAGTATTCAATACAAGTTTTACAGGCGGCAGAAAAGGCCGGTGCCGAAGGTGTGGTACTGTGCGATACCAATGGAGGTACTCTGCCAGAAGAAATAACCCAAGCCGTCAAAACCGTAAAAGAAGCCCTGAATATATGCGTGGGTATTCACGCCCACAATGACACCGAAATGGCCGTAGCTAACAGCATAGCCGCTCTCAAGGCTGGTGCCAGTCAGGTTCAGGGCACCATAAACGGATTTGGTGAAAGATGCGGGAATGCCAATTTGTGTTCCATCATACCCATTTTGAAACTGAAGATGGATATAGACTGTATATCTGATAACCAGCTGAAATTGCTTACTGAAACTTCCCATTATATAAGTGAACTGGCCAATCTGGTTTCCGAGCCGTTCTTGCCGTATGTAGGTTCAAGTGCTTTTTCACATAAAGCCGGCCTGCATGTCAGCGGTCTCAGCAAATGGTCAGGCAGTTACCAGCATATAGAACCGGAACTGGTGGGTAACCATCAACGCCTGCTGGTATCTGAACTGGCAGGTAGATCAAACATTATACAAAGGGCAAAAGCTATCGGAATAAATCTGGCTCCAGATTCCAAAGAAGTTAAAGACTTGCTTCAGCAGGTTAAAAAAATGGAGAGCTTGGGTTTTCAGTACGAAAACGCAGAAGCTTCTTTTGATTTACTGGTAAACCGCACCCAAACGGGTTATATAGCCCCATTTGAGCTTATAGACTTCATGGTGGTAGTGGAAAAGCAGCGACGCCCTTCAGCTATGCGCAATCAGGACGAAATGATGGCCGAAGGTATTGTGAAAGTAAGAGTAGACGGCGATATTATGCACACGGTAGCCGAAGGCAACGGCCCCATAAATGCACTTGATGCCGCTTTGCGTAAAGGTCTTTGCCAGTTTTACCCTGAACTCTCGGCAGTCCATCTATCAGATTACAAGGTGCGCATACTGGAGCAGACCAGCGGTACAGATGCGCTGGTAAGGGTGCTTATTGAATCCAGTGACGGTGAAAATACCTGGCACACAGTAGGTGCCAGCCCCAACATTATTGAAGCCAGCTGGCTGGCTCTTTCAGATAGTTTTGAGTACTGGCTGATAACCAAAAAGTGTAAAAACTGTAAAAAACAATAATCTATTAAGCGGCGGGGAAACCCGCCGCAATTATGTACAGAGGCTTAGGGTGTCCGTTCAGATTCATAGACTTACAAATGGTTTCTTCCGTAAAAGCACCTATCACCACACTTCCCAAACCCAAAGCCACACACGCCAGACTGAAATTTTGTGCAACATGGCCTACTTCAAAATAGGCATATTTTTCGGCATTGTTGCCATATCTTTTTATCAAATCTTCCGGACGGTAACAAATAACCAGTGAGAAGGGCGCATCTGCCACAAAATCCTGTTTGAAACACCCTTCTGCCAGTTGTTTGCGGAAATCACCGCTCACCTGCAGATAAAGCCCGTTCCGCTCAGGATTATACCGGTATACCCCGGCTTCCAAACCTTCCACTCCTTTGTTCCCGGCTATTATATAAAGGTCAAGCGGATAAATTGCCCCGGCACTGGGTGCAGAACGTAATTTATCTACTGTATCTGTAATGCCGTCTGATGCCCACAACAGTTGGGACAAAGTTTCTCTATTTATCTGGCGGTTTGAAAATGACCTGACCGAACGTCTTTTGCTTATAGCTTCTTCAACTGTCATTTTGCCCCGCACACTGGGCGGGGGTAATTTTATAATATCAGTCATCTAACCTTTGATTACTCCTAATGGTCTGGTTTTAAATATATTCCGGGCAATACCTGCTTTGTGGGTTACTTCCACTACATCAGCCACATCTTTGTAGGCTTCTGAGGCTTCTTCTGCCAGACTGCCTATGTCACCCACCCTTATACTTATACCCTGAGACCTGAGAGTATCCAGCAGTTGTGTACCGGAAGTAGTTTTCTTAGCCGCACCGCGGCTGAGTATCCGGCCTGCGCCATGGCAGGTAGAACCGAAAGTTTCACGCATGGCAGTCTCGGTACCTACAGCTACATACGAGTATCTGCCCATGTCTCCGGGTATTATAACAGGCTGTCCGACTTTTCGGTAAACAGCCGGTATCTCAGGGCGGCCGGCAGGGAAAGAACGGGTGGCACCTTTACGGTGGACACATACATTCTGCACTTTGCCGTCTACCATATGCTCTTCTATCTTGGCAATATTATGGGCTACATCGTATATCTGGTCCATACCTAAATCAAGCCGGCCTTTTTCAAATACCTTCATGAAGGCATCACGTGCCCAGTGGGTGATGCACTGGCGGTTAGCCCAAGCATAATTGGCGGCACAGGCCATAGCGGCTAGATAGTTCTGCCCATCGTCTGATTTTAGCGGGGCACAAGCCAGCTGGCGGTCAGGCAAATTTATGCCATATTTTTTGACTGCTTCATTTAACAGTTGCACATAGTCAGTACATACTTGATGCCCCAAACCCCGTGAACCGGTATGGATAAGAAAAAGTACCTGACCCAGCGCCTGAACTCCGAACACCGCCGCTACTTCAGGATCAAATATTTCATCTACAACCTGTACTTCCAAAAAATGGTTGCCTGAACCCAGTGTACCCAGTTGGGATGCACCTCTGGTCTTGGCCTTATTGGAAACCTTGTCGGGATTAGCACCAGATAAACTGCCGGATTCTTCAGTCAGTTTAATGTCTTCGGCTTCGCCCATACCCTTTTCCAAAGCCCAGCTCCCGCCACGGGTCATTACATTATCTATATCTGTTCCGCTTAGCTTTATATTACCGCTGCTACCCACCCCGGAGGGTATTTTGGAAAAAAGCTCATTCAAAAGCTCATCTATCTTGGGTTGAACTTCTTCAACACTGAGGTTTGTCCTTAAAAGGCGGGTTCCGCAGTTTATATCAAAACCTACGCCGCCGGGTGAGATTACCCCGTCACTTATTCTGGTAGCGGCCACTCCGCCGATGGGGAAACCGTAACCCCAATGAATATCAGGCATAGCCATAGACCTGCCCATAATACCGGGCAAAAAAGCCACATTGGCAATTTGCTCTATAGCATGCTCCTCCCATATTTGATTGAGCATACGTTCACTGGCATATACCAGACCGGGCACTCTCATACCTACTTTGTAGCTCTGGGGGATTTCCCAACGGTAGTCATCTATTTTTTTAAGTATTCCATGCCACGGGCTGGTCATAACTGCCTCCTAGATATCCAATAACACTTGAAGCTTGTACCCTCCGGTAATCTTTTTTACTTTGAGCAAGTGGTAGGTAGCTGCCTTTACATAATGATGCAAGGGAGTATCTGCATTAACTTTTTGGCCAAAACAGATAGCCGTAAGTTTAAAAGCTGAATTCACCGCCACTTCAAAACGCCCAAACACCAGTATTTGAGTATCAAATATATATATAAGTTCATTTAGCCACTTAACCAGCAGATTTTCATAACTATCTGATATAAATTCCAATGATATTATTTTATCCTGTTTCAAGGTAGACGTATCAGTAATAAGGCTGAAAAGACCGCTGGCCGCAAACCCAAAGGCATCACCCATACTTGCCCCTTGTGCTACAATGCCCACATCAGCCGTATGCTGGATTAGTTTATATCCCAAAAACATAGTAACTTATTATAACATTTTAGATATTTGTGAGCGTAAATTTCTTTCAGCTTTGGCCATCATTTAGTATAATAGAGACGAATAAATGAAATCGGGGTGAATATGGGCGACATTAAGTCTGCTTTTGAAATCGCCATGGAAAAGCTAAAGGATATTGAGGAGGTTACGGAGGATGAGAAAGCCCGCTGGAAATACCTGCCTGCCGGAGAAAAGCTAGCCACTGCCTACCTCAAGGAAACCGTCAATCTCAAAACTGAACTTGAGCAATACCAAGGAAAAGCACGTGAATATGTGGGAAAAGGCATAGAAAACCTGCTATTATCCCTTATAGCCCTGCCGGAAAATGAAGCCGCTACCCGTATCGGTAGCAAGGCAATGGAGGGCATAAAGAGCATTAAAGAAGACCAGGCGGCGGCAGAAACGGTTATCAGCCAGATGGTGCAAATCATAGCCCATTATACTGACCAGGGTGAGAAACAGCGCCGCTCCGCTTATGACCAACTTAAACAGCAGTATTCCCAATATCTGCAAAAAGCCATACAGCAGGGTATGGAAATGCCTCCTGGTCTGTCATCTGATATAGAAAAACACCCCCGTTTTCAGGAAGAATGGCGAAAACGGAAAAATGAATTTGAAGCACGGTATATTGAATCTCTGGCACAAATGAAACAGGAACTTTCACAGATAAAGTAGGGGTTTTTATGGTGGATGACTCTCTGATTTTTAAAGCCGTAGCAAATACCCGAATACTCCGGCCTCCAAAGCAGCGGCTGGCCACTTTCGGTATTACCAATATAGATTATTACCTGCTAACCACACCATCTTATCCCGTTGAAGAAGGTGATATGCCTTTGCAGGCGGAAACTGTGGTACGGGAAGGTAAAGTGATAGTCCAGCAACCGCGGATAGTCACCCCATATTACCTTACCCGTCTGGAAGGTTTCTCTGACGAAGCCAAACGCTATTTCAGCCTTCTGGTTGACCAGTATGGCTCTCAGGCACCCGGCCTGATGTATGCCTACAAAAATGAATCCAAAGGACTGAATATAGTACCGGGGGAACTGCATACAGTGGCTCAAAACATAAGCCAGCAACTGGACAAAGATAAAGCCAAACTGACCACCATTATTCAGGGCGAAGACACCCTTTGGGATGTGTCTCTGCTCAAATTTATTTATGACCTTACCCGTCATTCGCTTCAAGGCAACCTTTCAGATTTGGGTAGCCGGGGACGGCTGGGAGTAGGTACGGATGGCGTACCCAGTGATGCCCGTTTTTATATTGAAGAACTGTTTTCCAAAACGCTTCGTGACGAAGCTGACCCGAGTGAACTTAAAGACGAACTGGAACGCTGGGAGCTTTTTAATGAGTATCAGGATCGTTTTTTTGCCCTGTTTAAGAAAAAATAAGGGGAAGACTGATGAAAATTACCTCGGTGGAAGCCAGAGATCTCTCTGAAGCCTGGTTTTTGTGCCTGAGACAGGTACTTACAAACGGTTACGAGTACACTATTGAACGTGGCAGTTATTCAGGGCAGAAACGCAAAGAACTGGATATGATAACTGTCCATATTAAAAACCCCGGTAACCGCCCCCTTATACCTGATGTTCCACCTGGTGTGCCCGCCCCCTCCACTATGGAATATATAGATAACTATCTGCCGTACCTGATGACTGCTCACCGGGCAGAGGGTGAGCAGTATACCTATGGCCAGTATCTTGAAGCCCAGATTGCCAAAGTTATAAAAATGTACCGGGAAACAGGCTTCAATACCAATCAGGCTTTTATGACAGTAGGCAATCCCGAAACACTGGACTTGGAGGACCCCCCTTGTCTCCGCAGTATAGATACCAGAGTACGTTACGGAAAACTCCACTTTATAATATATTTCCGCTCATGGGATTTATGGGCAGGCTTCCCGTCTAATCTGGCGGCTATCCAACTGCTAAAAGAATATGTGGCAGCCGAAATAGGGGTAGAAGACGGGGAGATTATCGCCATGAGCAAAGGCATGCATATTTACGATTATGCCTGGGATATAGCCAAAACGGCCGCCGGCATGAATGGCGTTTAGGCATTTGGCATTTCAGCGTATTTGTACTATAATGCTGAACGTTCTTTTTAAAAATAATTCATAGGTATTTGTCACAAACTGCCTATAGTGTTAAAATATGGATGCTTTAAACGTGGGCCGATAGCTCAATTGGCAGAGCAATTGACTCTTAATCAATTGGTTGGAGGTTCGAGTCCTCCTCGGCTCACTTAATCACGTTTCTCAAGCGGTCATGACTGGTATTGACCGCTTTTCTATTTTTCGATAGTTACGGGCACTGCAAGAAGGAAATTACTATGACCAACCGGGATTTACCCCCTCTTATAGAGTTTAAAAATATCAGCCTTATGCGCGGCGAACGCCTGTGCCTGAAAAATATAAATCTGGTTATAAATCAGAGGCAAAGTCTGGCCATACTTGGCCCAAACGGGGCAGGCAAATCCAGCCTTATCAAGACTATAACCCGCGAATTATACCCCATCTTTGATCCTCTGGGTTCAAGCCTTCGCATACTCGGACGGGGAAATTGGGACGTATTTGAATTGCGAAGCCAACTGGGGATAGTATCTGCCGAGGTTCTGAGGCAGGACATCAGCCAGACTTGCCAGGAAGCAGTGCTAAGCGGTTATTTCGGTTCTCCGTACCTGCGTGATGCCGGTTTGATTAGCCCGAAAATGAAAACCTATGCCCAAGATATGATGAATCTGCTGGAAATAGACCATTTGGCAGAACGGCTGACAGATGAAATTTCAAGCGGTGAAGCCCGCAGGGTAGTTATTGCCAGAGCGTTGGTAAATAACCCCCAAAGCTTGTTGCTGGATGAACCAACCACTAATCTGGACATGAAATCCGCCCACCAGTTACGTCAGCTGCTCAGCAAAATTTCAAACCTGGGGACTCAGATAATACTGGTTACCCATAACCTCACTGATATAATACCGGAAATAAACCGGGTGGTTATGCTGAAAGACGGCAGTATTTTCCGGGACGGAGCCAAAATTGAAATAATGACCGAGACTAATTTTTCTGAACTATTCGGATTTGAAGTTAATTTGCTGAATAAAGCCGGTTTTTATTACCTTTACTAATAATTAAACCCAACAAAAAGCCCTCTGTTTCCAGAGGGCTTTAATCTGTCACCAATGTAATATTATTCTTACATGCCTTCCTGATCACCCAATTTGATAGCTTTATCCATCTCTTCTTTGAGCAAGGGAGGCAGACCCTCAATATCCACATTCAAAAAGCCGCGTACAATGGCAGCAGTGGCCTCATCTTTATTCAGTCCTCTGGCCATCAGGTATTCAACTTCTTCTTCGGCTATTTTACCCACCGCCGCTTCATGGGATAAATCCACTCCGGATACCCTTCCCATAAGCTCAGGTATAGCATAAATAATGCCCTTATCACCCAGAATAAGCCCGCGGCACTCCAGATGCCCCTTGCAATCCGGCACTTTGCCTTCAATATAACCACGGGAGATAATCTCTCCGCCGGTAGTGAGGGCACGGGTAATAAGTTCGGTTCGGGTATGTTTGGCATTTAGGAAAACCCGTGATCCAACATCCATTTTAGAGCCGGAGGGGCAAACCATAACACTGTTGAAACGGGCAACTGCATTTTCTCCATTCAGGTAAGCCACCGGATAGGACTGCAGATTTTTAACAGTTTTCATAATAACGTAATTACTTAAGAAAACGCCGTTTTCTTCCACGATAGCACCGGTGCGCGGGCGGACAGCTATATCCGGTGACCAAGTGTGTATCATGGTAAAGGTTACCTTCGCACCCTTCTTTATATAAAACTCGGTCACACCTAGATGCAGACCGGTCTCGGTACGGTGGGCAGAAGTACAGCCGGTGATAATATGAAGTTCGGAACCTTCCTCGGCAATAATAATGTTATGAACATTCTGTATAGACTGGTTTTTGGCCATATACATACAGGACTGAACAGGGAATTCGGTTTTTACACCGGGAAGTGCCCGTATAAAATAGCCGTCTGCCTGATTAAGCTCAACATGGGCAGTGTATTTATCTGCATCTACCGATACAGCTTTCCACCAGTAATCCTTCAGCCAGTCATATTTCTTGGCGGCCTCGCTAGTTGACATAATCTCTATGCCGTCTTGCTGGGCAGAGAAATGAACAGGGTGGTTATCCATTTGGATATATGTTCCGCTCCGCTCTTTTAGGTCATCCAGTATCACGCCGGATTCAAGCATACGGGCCTTGTCTTCAGATGCAAGCTCAGATGGTTTATTTACATATTTATGGGCCTCGGTATTATCGGTATATCTTTCTAAAAGTATATCGTCACCAACAGCGGGCTTTTTATTTATAGCAGCACCGGCTGTGTCAGCCAGATTAGGTCTTAGATCTTTCGGGGACATTCTACACACTCCTGATAGCCGTTATGCTTAATGGTTTCAAGCATATCCCGCGGGTCACCGGTGCAATTTATACGCCCATGGCAAAGCACATAGCCGGTGCGGGCGTTTACATAATCCAGAATATGCCCGGTGTGGGTTATAACCAAACCACCCCGTTTGCGTTCACGAATAGGGTGTTTTTTCTCCAACAGTTCATTTATGAGACTGCCTATAAGGGCGATATTCTCTAAATCAACCCCGGATTCAGGTTCATCAAGGAGAACCATGTCCGGCCCCTGTGCCAGCAACTGTAGCAGTTCAGAACGCTTGATTTCACCACCGGAAAAACCATGGTTAACATCTCTTTCCAGAAAATCTGTCATGTTTGCTTTTTTAGCAAGTTCATTAATCAAGCCTTTGTCATCTTTGGCACGAAGTGAACTGCGAACCATTTCCCGTAGTTTCACCCCGCGCACTACCGGTGGGCGCTGAAAACTGATGCCTATACCTAAACGGGCACGCTCATCAAGCGGAACATGGGTAATATCTTTGCCATTAAATATCAGCTGGCCTTTGGTGATTTTGTAACGGGGAAAACCCATCAGTGTCATCAGCAGGGTGGTTTTGCCGCTGCCGTTAGGCCCAAAAATAACATGGGTTTCTCCGGCAGGCAGTACCAGGTCAACTCCGTGGAGTATCTCCCGACCATCTACCTCAACATGGAGATCTTTTACCTCAAGCAGAATTTCTGAATCCATTTAAATACCCCTGAATCTATGCTTAGTATATAGTAAATGTTACCAGTAAAATGATGGATATGCAATTTGTACGGCAACTGTTTGCCTGTTTATTTTGCTTTAGCGGCGTTTGGGTACGGTAAGTGAAGCCAAAAGAGTGGTAATAACCGCAAACAGCATCAAAACTCCGCATTGGAATCCTACTTCAGCCAGATTTTTACCCTGTAGCATTATTTCACGCATGCCGTCCACACCATAGGTTAATGGCAGAATATTTGACAGGTACTGAAGCCACTCCGGCATTTGAGAAACCGGCCAGATAACCCCGCACAGAAATATCTGGGGAACAATAATGAGCGGAATGAACTGAACCATCTGGAACTCATTTTTGGCAAAACTGCTGGTAAAAATACCCAGTGTAACTGCACCGGTAATAATAAGCACCTGAAAGAGGAGTATTTGCCAGAGTTCACTCTGAAAGTTAACACCCAGCACATATATAGTAAAAAGAACAATGATAAGTGTCTGCAGCAAGGCAAACACAAAAAACCCCAGAAGATACCCGGCTACTATATCCAGACGGGAAACAGGCGCGGCCATAAGTCTTTCCATAGTACCCTGAGATGTTTCACGCAGAAATGAAATGCCGGTAAGCAGGAAACTGAAAAACAAAGCCAGAGTCGCCAGCATGGCCGGAGCAATATAATCAAGCACCGTTGCATCCGGAAAACTGACACCTATAAGCCCCATAACCACCACCGGAACTACTATTATGAGTGCCATAGTCCTGCGGTCATGGAGTAACTGGCGGATAAGCCTCTGGGCAATAGCCAGCATATTATTCATGGCAGGGGATACCTCCTATTCGGATAGAATGTAAAAAGGCATCTTCCAGACTGGCATCAGCTTTACCTGTAGCCGCCTTTAAATCCGCCGGAGTACCTTCCGCAATTACCTTGCCCTCACGCAGAAACGCCAGACGGTCACAGTGGGCAGCGTCATCAAGCGTATGGCTGGATATTATTATGGTTACTCCTTTTTGGTTTAGGCTTTTAAAATATTCCCAAAAACGGCAGCGCAGTTCAGGGTCAAGCCCCACAGTTGGTTCATCTAAAAATATCACCGGGGGATTATGGACAATGGCACAAGCCAAACTTACTCTCTGTTTCATGCCACCGGAAAGGTTCATAACGGCATCATTCCGTCTTTCCCAGAGGTCTACCAGCCTGATTACCTCTTCTATGCGGGCTTTTCGCAGTGTTTTATCCCGCAGACCGTAGACACGGGCAAAAAAATCTATATTCTGGCTGATTGACAATTCGGTATACAGAGAGTGTGCCTGTGGCATGTATCCCAGCTGGTATTCCAGTTGGCGGCTAAACTCTTTTCCAAGTATGGCTAGGTAACCGCTTTTTTGGCGGAGAAGCCCCACCATTATGCGGATAAGAGTGGTTTTGCCTGCCCCGTTAGGACCCATTATTCCGAAGCTTATACCACCGGGAATCTCCAGACTTAAGTCATCTAAGGCCTTGATGTGTTTATAATTGAAAGATATATCCCGCAAGCTGATAGCATTTCCAGTCATGCTACATCCCTTTCTGTTTACCGACAGGGCTTTAAATATTCCCTCTCAAACACCTGATTCAGAATGATGCCGCCTGATTCTTTGGGCACGGATATTCATTCATAATACCTGTAATATGCGAACACCTGCAAGGGCAGGTAATATATTAAAGTCTATTAGTGCTGGATAACCGTTTATGCTAATATGAAAGTAAAGGTTTTATACATGGGAAGGTAAATTGAAAACCAAACTGGCAAACTACATATCTGATATATTTAATCCTCTTACGCTAAGTATCCTCTTTGTTTTTCTGCTAGCCAAAGACTCCACTGAAAACCTGTGGGAAGCCGTCAAATGGTCATTGATATTTATAACTTTGTGCATGCTGCCTATATTTCTGGTTATTTTAAGTATGGTTAAAAGGGGCAAACTTCAATCGGTTTTTTCAAACCCCCGTGAACAGCGTCATGTTTTATATGTTTTGGGTTCGGTGATGGTAGGTGCTGGACTCATGGTACTTATATTTATTGGGGCACCGGATAAACTTATAGCCGCCTTGTTTGCCGGCTTTGTTTCCAGCGTGCTTTTCATGATAGTAAACTTCTTCTGGAAAATAAGCGTCCACACTGCATTTGCCAGTGCATTCTCCAGTATAGCTTTGATGCTTTACGGTTACAGTGCTCTGGGTTTCATGCTGTTAGTACCCATGATGGCTTGGGCCAGAGTTTACCTGAAAGAACATACCGTGGGGCAGGTAACTGCCGGTGCATTGCTGGCGGGCACAGTAATAGTTACTGTTTTTAATATTTTTAATATGGTTAATATCTAAGTAGTTCTGGTAAAAAAGGGCTTCTTTTCTTTGGCACATACCAACTGTATAGCCTGACGCCCGGAAAGAATTACTCCCGGCACACCCCCGGATACCCAATGCCCTGCCAGATAAAGGTTTGATAACCCCTCTAGACTCCGCCTTGTTTCTTCCTTGAAGTTTTGGCTGGTAAGCCCCCAGCCTTCAGGCGCACCCTGATGGTTTAGCGTATAACGGTTAAGAGTGCAGGGAGTAGCTACATCAGCAATCTCTACCAGTGGGGATATCCCGGGATAGAGTATCTCCAGGTTAGCCAGTATTTCAGATACCAGCCGTTCTTTTTCAGCGGCGTATTTATTAGGATCTTTTTGCCGAAGGTTATCCCAGTATTCCCATTCGGTTTCAAACTCCGCCTGAATCACACTTTTATCTTTAGGTGCAAAATGGTTGCTGTAGTTAAATATACGCACAAATATTTGCCGAATCTCTCGGTTTCCAACCTGCAGGGGCTGTTTTAGAATGAGAGTATTAAAAACACTTTCATTTTCAAAAGTCCGTTTTACACCAAAACTAGCCACAAAATACGGGCGGCTGAGTTCACAGGTATCAAACTTATTTTGAAGCTTTTTGCCTATATATTTGCCGTCCAGCAGGTGAAAAACTGTATTATGAATATCACCGGCAGAAATTACGTAATCTGCATAGTCCTCAGTCCCGTCAGCCAGCTTGACGCCAAAAGCACAGTCATCTCTGACCAGTATTTTTTCTACGGTAGAACTGTAGGTTACTTCTCCATTCAGGTCTTTATACCGTTTTTCTATCTGGCGGACAAAATCTTTGCAGCCTTTTGCCAGATAGCTCATTTGCCCGTCAGCAGCAATGGCCAGCAACATGATTACAAACCAGACAGGGCATTGGGGAGTAAAGAGGTTATTCAAACATTTAGCCAGCCAGCGGTTTTGCATGCCGGCAGTATAGTCTTGCATACTTTTTGCGTACTTGCCGGACATATATTTAAACAGCTTGCGCATTTTCCACATATCCGTAAGCTTATCTAACCCGGAAGTCAATTCAGGCGGATTCATTTGGCCGTAAATAGCTAAGTCTTTGCCTAAAAAAGCAGTAACTGCCATAGCCAAGTCTTCTATCAGGGGGGCATCTGCAGGGGAAAGCATTTTTAGGTCTAAAGCCAGTTCTGAAATATTTAGAGGGATATCCAACTGTCTGCTTCCCTCAATATCAATAAAACTGCCGTATGATTTCATAGGAATAAAATTAGCAGGATCTGCCACCCCAAGCTGGCGATAGATATTATATAAATCAGTGCCATTTTGGGAACCCATCATAAAGTGAATACCGCCGTCAATCAGGTATTCGCCCCGCCGCCAACAAGCCGCAACACCACCCGGTTTGGAATGATGCTCATAAATACGGGTAGCATAACCATTCATTCGGGAATAACAACCGGCAGAAAGCCCGGCCAGACCGGCACCAATAATGATAACCTTTTTTGAAGACATGAGGCCTCCTGAAATACAGCCGAATGATATTCCGCTTTTGCTAATGCGTCAATAGGGGAAAACGACATAAAAAAACCGCCCTTGCAAGGCGGTTGAATAAACTCTGGCTCCCGAGGTAGGACTCGAACCTACGACCAAGCGGTTAACAGCCGCCCGCTCTACCACTGAGCTACTCGGGAACGCTTTATTTGGCTGGCGAGCCAGGATTCGAACCTGGGCATAAGGATTCAAAGTCCTCTGTGCTACCACTACACAACTCGCCATAGCCTAAAAGTAAATCTTTCAAGTCCTCATGGTGCCGAAGGTCGGACTCGAACCGACACGAGGTTTACCCCCAGCAGTGTTTGAGACTGCCGCGTCTGCCATTCCGCCACTTCGGCCGGTTTAAGATTACTTTTGCTGGCTACGTTTGCTGATTAAAGCTATTTTAAGCAACTACAATACCGATATCAAATGGTGCCGAGGCCCAGGATCGAACTGGGGACACGCGGATTTTCAGTCCGCTGCTCTACCGGCTGAGCTACCTCGGCGAAAACATGTAGTATTGTAGCCTTAAGCGCTAAAGGTGTCAAGAATTTTAGCCTGTTTTAAGGCTCTCTTTATCTTGCAATACCAGAATAACAAGCATATTATATCGCATACTGATATTGCGAGACGATATAGTGGTTGACCGTGAATTTTTTCTGGGTTTTATACGTATACACATATTATACCACGCCCAAAATGAGCCCATATTCGGAGCAGAAATAGCCCGTGAACTTGGCAGACACTGTTACACCATCACTGCCGGTACCCTTTACCCGCTTCTACATAGATTGCAGGCTGAGGGCTATCTGGAAAGTTTCCCCAGAGTAGAGCAGGGCAAGCAGAGAAAGTATTACCGGACCACCCTCAAAGGCTCTGAGATGCTTAACAAGTGCCGCAAACAGATAAGAGAGCTGGTAGACGAGGTGCTGGAATAATGGAGCAAGAAATAAAACCTGTGGCTTCTGAAAAGAGAATTTTGGGTTTTGCACCCAATGTATTTTTTTTGGGGCTGGTAAGTTTCCTAACAGATATCTCCAGTGAGATTATTTTTACCCTTGTTCCTCTTTTTCTGGCCAATGTACTGGGAGCAACTACCACTGTAATCGGCTTTGTGGGCGGGCTTTCAGATTCTACTGAAGCTGTTTTTAAAATTTTCAGCGGCTACCTGAGTGATAAGATTAACCGATGTAAAAGTCTGGCATTATTCGGTTACGGGTTTTCCGCCCTTGCCAAGCCATTTATGCTTTTGGCAAACAGCTGGGGGATAGTAACCGGTGTCCGCTTCGCAGATAGGGTGGGCAAGGGGGTAAGGTCTTCACCAAGAGACGCCTTGATTGCCAATTCGGTAGAACCTCATGAAAGAGGCCGCAGTTTCGGTTTACATAAAGCCATGGATAGTCTGGGTGCAACTCTGGGTTTGGGCATTGCGGCAGCGGTTATATATTTTACCCAAAGCGGCAGCCTGACACTCGAAGTGGAAACGTATAAAACATTGGTATGGTGGGGGATAATTCCGGCTTTTCTGGCAGTGTTGGTACTAGCCGTATTTGTAAAGGAAAAACGCCGTCCGCAAACCACCTCACTCAAAAGTGAAAAGGTTCGCTTCAATTTTCGTAATCTGTTTCTGGGCATGGACAGCCGGTTTAAACTATTTCTGTTAGTCATGTTTTTGTTTACCTTGGGCAATTCCAGCGATTATTTCGTAATTCTGCGCGCCCAGGATATGGGTGTTTCAGTATTGGCAATAAGCCTAATGCTGGTCGTATTTAACATAACTTACACACTGGTCTCACTTCCCGCCGGGATGCTTTCAGACAAAATAGGGCGGAGGAAAGTGATAGCCATAGGTTGGCTGTTTTATGCACTTGTGTATCTGGGTTTTGCCGTTACCCAAAACCAGATTGGCATCTGGATACTGTTTGGTTGTTACGGGCTTTACTACGGGATTGTGGAAGGGGTGGCAAAGGCTTTTGTGGCAGATATGATACCGTCTGATAAACGGGGGACTGCCTATGGTTTGTATCAGGGTGTAGTCGGGCTGACTCTGCTTCCCGCCAGCCTTATAGCGGGTATTCTGTGGGACAGGGTGGGTTCGGCAGCACCTTTTTACTTCGGGGCAGTACTGGCGTTACTTGCAGTGATAGGTTTGCTGGTATTCATTAAAGAACCACCCAAGAAAATACCCACTGTAAGTTAGGCCAAAAACATATTATCTATCAGGCGGGTTTTGCCAAATCTGGCGGCTACTAAAGCAATAGTCTTGGCAGATACTTCATCCGATTCACAGAGGGTATCCTGGTGTGACAAGCTAACATAATCTATTTCTGCCATAGATTCATGCTGAATTACATCAGTCATTTTCTTGCGGATAACCTCTGCCCGGTGTTCTTTTTCATCAAATAAACTTCGTGCCGTAAGCAGGGAACGGTAAAGAACCAGAGCAGCTTGCCGTTCAGCCGGAGAGAGATAGGTGTTACGGCTGCTTAAGGCTAACCCGTCATTTTCACGTATAATAGGTAGCATTTCCACCGATACATCCAGATTAAGGTCTGAAGCCATTCTCTTTATTATCAAATACTGCTGATAATCTTTCTGGCCGAAATATGCCCTGTCGGGGCGAATTATAGTAAAAAGCTTGGCCACTACGGTGCACACCCCGCGGAAATGTCCCGGACGGACTGCACCTTCCAAACATTGCTGTAAAATACCGGGCTCTACCCAAGAATCAAACCCTGCCGGATACATATCTTCAACAGATGGCGCAAAGACGTAATCCACTCCGGCATTTTCCAGCATGGCCATATCCCGTTTTTCATCACGGGGGTACTTCTTGAAATCCTCATGCGGACCAAACTGGGTAGGATTAACAAAGATACTGGCAACAGTATTTATATCCTGTTTTTTAGAAGCTCTAACCAACGATAAATGCCCCTCGTGAAGATAGCCCATGGTAGGCACCAAACCAACCGGCCCGCAAATCTCACGGTGCAGTTTTTTCATCTCGTCTACTGTTCTTATAATACGCACTTTTTCAGTTCCTCCAATACCTTTTTATCAAGGGTGAAGCTCTCCTTTAAAGTGGGAAACGCACCTTTAGTGACTTCAGCGGCATAGTCAGATACAGCTTTTGTAATACTGCCATTTAAATCAGCATACCGTTTGGTGTGCTTGGGTACAAAATCAGTAAACATACCCAGCATATCTGATATCACCTGTACCTGACCGTCACATTCTTCTCCGGCACCTATACCTATGGTAGGTATGGAAATACCGGCTGTAATAATAGCCGCCAGTTCAGCCGGCATAGTCTCCAGCACTATTGCAAAAGCCCCGGCTTTTTCCAGAGCCTTGGCATCTTCTATAAGGGATAGGGCGGTTGCCAGAGTTTTCCCCTGCACCTTAAATCCGCTTAACTGGTTTACAGATTGGGGGGTAAGCCCGATATGCCCCATAACAGGTATACCGCAGTCTACTATTCTTTTAACCTTGTCAGCCACATTTACTCCACCCTCCAGCTTGACTGCCTGAGCACCGCCCTCCTGAATAAAACGACCGGCATTTAACAGCGCCTGTTCCGGACTCAGATGGTAGGTCATAAATGGCATATCTGCTATAATCAGGGCCTTTTGACTGCCCCTGACTACGGCTTTCAGATGGTGCAGCATATCTTCCATAGTAACGCTTACGGTAGAATCATACCCCAGCACTACCATACCCAGACTGTCTCCTACCAGTATGGCCGGGATACCGGCTTTATCCAGTATTTGGGCAGTGGGATAGTCATAAGCAGTCAAAATGGCTATCTTCTGTTTGTTTTGTTTCATTTCTTTAAGTTGGCTGATAGTGGTACGCATGTTTATACCTCTAAACCCTGATTGGCAACCCCGTTTTTTACTTTGGTTATACGGTTAAGCGCATCTACATACACCAGATTTGGCTGGTGAATAAGAGTATCTTCTTCGGTTATCAGGCTATAGCCCAGTATGATTATCTTGTCACCCTTCATGCCCATGCGGGCGGCCGCCCCGTTTAGGCATATCTGGCCACTGCCGGCTGAACCCTCAATAACATAGGTTTCCAACCGTGTCCCGTTATTTACATTTACCACATGTACCTGTTCGTAAGGCAGCAAGTTGGCTGCCTGCATAAGGTTTTTATCAATGGTAATACTGCCTTCATAGTCTATGCAGGCATCCGTGATGGTAGCCCGGTGGATTTTGCTTTTCAGCATAATTCTCACTGTATATGTCTCCTTAATTTGCCAGTATCCGAGATAACTTTTCTATACCGGTGATATTGGGTTTTTCTTTTTCAAGTGCTATTTTGACGGTTTGCCTGCCTAATTCTTTATAGGCAGGTATCAGTTCAGGGGCAATATTTTCAAGTGCTGCCAGATGTTTTGAAACCGTCCCGCAATCCCCTCTGGCAATAGGCCCTGACAAAGCATTGGTTGCACCTGCTTTTT